>JACQJK010000086.1 GCA_016205055.1 Candidatus Doudnabacteria bacterium | reverse complement strand
TTTTGAATTTTGACCTTTGAGTTTTGAATTTCCCATATTATATATCAAAACGTCATAGCCAGAAAGCACCTTGTCTTGTTCGCGCACACCCAACTGCCGCAAAAAATCGAACAGCTCTCTTTGCACGTCTTGGCCATTAGACCCTGGGCCTTCATGGCTGTCAGGTATCAATTTCTCAATTTCAATAAAGCCGCCCAAACCCTCCACGTTATCCAGGCAGATTTCATAATCACCCAATTTACACTTACGCCGGGTCTTGGTAAAGGCCACCGCTTCGTAAAATCCGGAAAGTTTCAAAATCTGCTCCATTTCGGAAGCGTTGCTCACTACCACTTCGTGCTCCTGCTTATCCAGTTCCTCGCCGCGAATGTGCTTATAGGTAAGAAGGGTTTCGCCTGGGTTCTGCTCGCGGATTCGCAAGACCGGCGTGTTGACCGTGACCTCTTCGAACGCCGTGCCGTTTTGCAAATACACTCGATCCGCTTGTATCACTGGCTGGGCTATGAGCGCGCCCATTGCAACCAGTTTTGATTCCGCGGCTTTTAGGTCATTGGTCTTTGCTTTAACTTCTACCTCGCGCATGCGTTTACAACTTTACACGCTTAAGCCGCAAAGAGTTCAATACCACAAACAGCGAAGAAAAAGCCATGGCCGCGGCGGCAATCATGGGAGACAATAACCAGCCAAAAAAAGGATAAAACGCGCCGGCCGCGACTGGAATGCCGATGATATTATAAATAAAAGCCCAGAATAAATTTCCCCGGATCACTTTCATCGTTCTGCGGGCAAGTTTAACCGTGTCAACAACGCCCCGCAAGTCGCTGGTCAGCAAAGTAACGCCCGCGCTTTCTATAGCCACGTCAGTTCCTGTTCCAATAGCGATTCCCAAGTCGGCTTGGGCCAGAGCCGGCGCGTCGTTTATGCCGTCTCCCACCATCGCCACTATGCGATTTTGCTTTTGCAGATCAGTTATTTTTTCGGCCTTGTGCTCCGGCAGAACGTCGGAAATCACCCGATCAATTCCCAACTGGTTGGCCACGGCCTGGGCCGTGCGGCTATGATCGCCGGTGATCATTGCCACCGCCAAACCGAGTTTTCTTAACTGGTCAATGACCTCTCTGGCTTCCGGCCGAATCGGGTCGGCAACGGCGATTAAACCCATAAACGCTCCTTCCACGGCTACGTAAATTACGGTCTTGCCCTCAAAAAACAAACTATCGGCTCGTTCTTTCAACTGCTCGATGAGAATAAGTTTTTCCTGCATAAAACGCAAGGAGCCCAAATAAATTCGCTTGTCTTCAACATATGCCTCCACGCCCTTGCCGGGAACGGCAAGAAATTTCTGGGGACGGGATAATACCAAGGATTTTTCTTTGGCGGCATATAAAACACTTTCTGCCAAGGCGTGCTCGGAGGATTGTTCAACCGAAGCGGCCACGCGCAATAATAATTCCGGCGTGATCTGGGCTTGCGGATTGGGAACAATGTCGGTAACTTTGGGCTGCCCGTAAGTCAACGTTCCGGTTTTGTCAAAAACCAAATAGTCCGCCTGGCCGGCCCGCTCCAGAACTGTAGCGTCGCGGATTAAAATTCCTTTTGTTGCACCCCGACCGACGCCGACAGTAATCGCGGTTGGCGTTGCCAAACCCAACGCGCACGGGCAAGCGATAATTAAAACCGTCACCAAAGCCGTTAAGGAGTAAATCAGGTTGGGAGGCGGTCCGAGAAAAAACCAAAATCCCGCCGACACTACCGCGATGACTATTACGGCGGGAACGAAGTATTTAGAAATGTCATCGGCCAGTTGTTGAATTGGCGCGCGAGACCCCTGGGCCATTCTGACCAAGCGCACGATGTTGGCCAGTACCGTCTGTTCGCCGACTTGAGTGGCCCGCATAATAAAACCCCCCACCCGGTTGATGGTCGCGCCCACCACGGAATCACCGACCGTTTTTCCGACCGGCAAACTCTCCCCGGTCAGCATTGACTCATCAACCGACGACGCGCCTTCTATGACCACGCCGTCAACCGGAATTTTTTCTCCTGGGCGAACCCGAATTAAATCCCCCACTCGCACCTGGGACAGGCGCACTTCTTTATCTTCTCCCCCAACAATGACCCGGGCCGTTTTCGACTGCAGTCCGACGAGTTTTCGTATGGCATCGCTGGAGCGTTCCTTGGCTTTGGCCTCCAAATATTTTCCCAAAATAATCAAGGTCAAAATCACCGCGGCGGTGTCATAATAAGTATCCACCGGCAGGGAGGCATCCAGAAAAAGCCGAGGCGCAAAAGTTGACACGGCGGAAAAACCAAAGGCCGCGCTCGTCCCCACGGCGATTAAAGTGTCCATATTCGCGCTCATACGCTTTAAAGCCCGCCAGGTACTGTCGTAAAACTGCCAGCCAAGCCAGAGTTGAACCGGCAAAGTGAAAAAAAACATCAAATAATTGCGCGATGCTTCCGATATTCCCAAAGAAAAACCGAACTCGCCTGCAAAAGCCACAAAGAGAACGAGTGCGCTTAAAATCCCTCCAAAAATGGTTTTGTGCGCTAAAATCAGAATCTCTTCCGCTTTTAACTGGCGCGCGTGGTCGTGAACTCCGCTCCACTGCTCTCGGGCCGTGGTCTCAAGGGTACGACCTTTCGGAGAAAGAACCGCCGATCCGCCCGGGTATGAACCCGGGGCTTCCCGTGGGGCGGGGCGAACATCATGACTGCCCGGGTGACTTTGCGCATGACTGTCTTTATACTCTGCGCGCTCTGTGCCGTGACCGCTGTGTTTTGATGTTTTTGTGGAACGCGCGACAAAGTGAGAATCGGCAAGCAAACGATATCTGCCGACGCTAGCAACCGCCCGCTCCAAGCTTGCGACCTTGGTTAAAACCGCGTCGTATTCCACGGTTGCTTCATCGGTCGCGGGAGAAACGTAAGCAAATTTTACTCCAGGAACTTTTTTTAAAGCCGCGGTAATGCTCGCCGCGCAACCGGCGCAGTGGATCCCGACGATAAAAAACTGTTTTTTCACCAATTGAGCCATGGGTTTTAAATCAAACTACCGGGTTGGATAATTTATAAAGCTCCAACAGCTCCCGGACTGCCGGATCAATTCTCCCCTTTCTCACCGCCCGCACGATGTGCTCTCGCAAATGATTTTCCATAATTACCCAATTAAAACTTTGCAATGATTTTTGCACCGCCGCAACTTGGGTCAAAATTTCCGGACAATACTTATTCTCTTCCACCATTTTCTCCAAACCCCGCAATTGGCCTTGCAGCCGGTGCAGCCGGTTTATGGCTTGTTTTTTAAAATTTAACCTCATTACTTTGGAAATTATCGTGTCCTAGACAGACGGCCATCCTCTGGTTGGCGCAACGACCTTTGGCGAAGAAACTTACTTTTTTTATTATATACCCCGAGGGGGTATATGTCAAATGAACACTTCTACCCTCGCTGCGAGCGTCTAAACCAACCTGGGACCAAGTAGGCCCCACAAGGTAGAAACAATCCCGATGGCAAAAACCAGTGCCAGTAAAGACCCAAAAAAAACCTTGTGAGGAAGGACGAACTCCGGTTTACGATCGCCCAACTGCTCGGCGCGGTGCGCGGTAAAGACCAAAAGAATTCCCAAAAAACCGCCGAGGATGGCGCCGACGAAACCAATTATGCCGATAAAGTTGTGAATGCCGAAACTAAATAAAATCACCGGTACCGCACAAGTAAGAATCCAAGACTCGTTCTTGTTTAGCCGGAGATCATATTGAAAAGTTTCGCGCAAGCCCAAAGCAATCCCCAAAAACGACGTGGTCATGGTAATGACTGCGAGTAAATTACCAAAAAGCATGACTGCTCCTCCTAGATGCCGCCCCAGGCCGATCGTGGCGATTGGGGTTGTCTCAAGTCCGGTGACTCCCAAAACGGCTATGGTAAAAAGCGTATAAAGCGCGATGGGGATAAATGTCCCAATCACCACGGAACGGCTGAACCTCTTCTCTCGCCCGGCAAGCGCTAGCCGCATTTCTGGAATGGCCGAAGCGCCCAAAAAAGCAAATAACACAACCCCGTAAGCCGGAAAAAATTCGGTGAAATCGACTTTAAGGAAATTATCGAAACTCAAACTCGACCAACTGGCAAAGGCCAAGCCCAAGATAACCAAAGACACGGCGGTGGTCAGCAAAAGATCAACTCTCTCCACCAAGCGAATGCCAAAGAAGATAATGAGGGCAACGACCGCAAAAAATAAGTAACTAAACAAAAACGGCGATCCGCCGAATAGCGCCGACAACACTTGCCCCTCGCCAACCATGAAGGCCAGCAATACGCCATAGCTTTCCAGCACCACCACCGCATAAGCAAACTTTTTCCACTTTGCTCCCAGATACCTTTCCACGTACCCCGCCACCTGATGCTTGCCCTTTGTGCGCAAAGTGACTTCGGCAATCGCCAGATATTGCACCATCATCAGCAACCCCAGCCCAAGGATCAAAAGCAACCCCAAGGGAAAACCGATTCTCGCAACGACATAAGGGATGCCCAAAAATCCCGCCCCCACCACCGAGCCGACTAAAAGGGCGACTGCCGGCAAAAAATCTAAAGATTTTGTCATTAGTTTTATGTTGATTTCGCTATTTCTATTCTACCACACGCTGCAAAAAAACAGGGTTCCCTCTCGGCAAAGAAAGATGCCCTGTTTGTGGTTTGCAGCTACCAAAACGGCTATTTTCGGTAATTTAGATAAATCAAACTCACTATCTTAGTCAGGTTAATTGCAATCAAACCGGCAAGCAGCCAATAATTCAACTGGTGCGTGAAGAGTTGATACAGAACCCCAACGGACAATACCGTTATGCCGGCAATCAAGCCGGCACGGTTGGATAAGTTACGATGCAAGATATCCCGCTCGTCTGGATTGTAAGATTCCCCGACCATTGATAAAGTGACCGTATAAAGAACCAGTAAAGCGGATGCCGAAAGCGTTTGCGTCATTGACATCTCGGCCTGATTTTTGGATACCAGAAATCCCGTGAAGAGCGCGATGAAAATTAATAAAAGCAGATAATAAAGAATTATTTTCATAAATTTAGCGGATGGTAAATAGCTGTTCGACGGTGGCTTTGAAAAATTTGGCGAGTTTCAAAGCCAAAAGCAAAGAGGGGGCGTAATTGCCCTTTTCCATGGCGATAATCGTCTGGCGAGATACGCCGACGTTTTCCGCCAGTTCTTCCTGCGTTATCCCATGTCGCAAGCGCAAAACGCGAATTTGATTGGTGACTTCCTGCATTTTAACCGAACGTAAAGGTAAAGACCAGCAAACCCGGCGACAAAACTTCAATTTCTAAAATGTGCTCTCCCGGTTTTTCCAGTTCCGCCAAAGTATAAAGATCTGCGCCGGCGATTTCTAGTTCTCGGCGCATTACCCCGTCAACGGTCACGCGCACCTTGATCGGCTTTCCATGTTTGCTTTCCGCAACCAGGTGGACTTTGCTCGCATAAAAATTAAGGCCGATCTTGCCTGATGGGCCAACCAGTTCTGCAAACTCCTTCTCAAACCGCCATTCTCCTTCAAGAGAAAAGTGATTTGCCGGGATATGATCGGGAAATTCATAAACCGTGGCCTTTGGGGCGGGAGGGGTTTGGCTGGCAAAAAACTCCTGGCGTAAAAGTCCAAAGTAAATCTCCGGAGTTTTAGCCATTGATCGCTTGTCTTCTGCAGTGTCCGCTTGTCCGGACAATCCTAACAGTTTTCTAATCTGGTTTTCGGTTTCTTCGTACTTCCCTTCCCCAAAATGGGTGTAAACGATTTGACCGCTCTGATCGATTAAGTACTTGGCCGGCCAATAGCGATTTTCATACGCTTGCCATGTCGCGTAATCGTTATCTTGGGCTACCGGATAGGTAATCTTATAGCGCTTTATCGCGTCCCTTACGTTTTCGGTCCGTCTCTCAAAATCGAATTCCGGCGTGTGCACGCCCACGATCACGAGCCCCTGATCTTTATATTTTTCATACCAGGAAGTTACGTAAGGCAGAGTCCTGATG
>JACQJK010000080.1 GCA_016205055.1 Candidatus Doudnabacteria bacterium | reverse complement strand
TGCTATTTTTGCGATTATCGGATTTTTCGCGCTTCAAATTCCGATAGCCCAATTAGAAGGATCGAGAGTTAAGTTTACGGCCTATGACGCGTTTGCGCCTGTCGCCGGTTCTTTCATCGGAAGTATTCCCGGTGTTACAGCCGTTTTCCTTATGCAGTTCTTTAATTTTCTCGTACACGGCGTGCAAATTGAGGACGCCGGAACAATCATTCGTTTCTTTCCAACGCTCTTTGCTGTGCTCTACTTTGCGAAGAAGGGAAAGTTCAACCTCGTTATTCCGGCAGCCGCAATTGCTGCATTCATAGCACATCCAACCGGTCGTGAAGTCTGGTATTTCACATTGTTTTGGACAATTCCAATTATTAGCTATTTCTTGCGCGATAGATTTTTGTTCGCCCGAGCTCTTGGCACAACCTTTACCGCGCATGCAGTCGGTGGCGCTTTATGGATTTGGACTTTTTCGCTTCCTGCTCCAGTGTGGGATGCCCTAATTCCTGTCGTAGCCGCAGAACGTCTCTTGTTTGCACTAGGAATTAGCGGATCGTTTGTTCTTGTCAACAATCTTCTTTGTCTGTTGGAAAAGAAACGTTTACTGCGTCTCGGCTTCCACATTGACCAGAAATACCTTGTGCCCGCTCTACGCGATAACTATGAAGCAAAAACAATTACAACCTAAGCCGCGCTACATCGCCTTTGTCGCCGCAAGTATAGACGGACGCATTTCGCTGGCAAGCAAAGTATTACCGCAGTGGACGAGCAAAGAAGACTGGGAATTTTTCCAGAAATCGCTTGCACGCATTGACGCTGTTGTCGTTGGTCGCAATACCTACGAGTCAGCTGCCGAGCGATTACGCAAGCGGAACACTTTTGTCCTTTCGAGCCGCCCGAAAACCCTCACGCGCAGAGGAACAGTGACTTTTGTTAACCCGGCAAAAGTCGATCTTCCCAAATTGCTTGAAAGGTACAAGAGTGTTGCTGTGCTCGGGGGCGGAGCAGTATACCGCTTCATGCTGGAGAGCAAACTTCTCGACGAACTTTTCGTTACCATTGAGCCACTCATTTTCGGGCGCGGAAAGGAAATGTTTGTCGGCGGCACTCGAACGATGCGAGTTAATTTGCTATCCGTAAGGCGGCTCAATCGGACCGGTACGCTCTTGCTTCACTATCAGGTTAATCATTAACAACAATGATTATCCGACCAATTAAAACCCGTGTCTTTCAAGAGGGCGACGATTTGTTTGCATTCATCACGGATTACTTCAAGAAACTTCCGGAAAAATCCGTGGTCGTCATTACCTCAAAAATCGTCGCTCTTGCGGAAAAACGAACGGCTGTCGCAGAATCTGTTCAGACCAAAGAGAAGTTGATTCGCGCAGAAAGCGAACTAGCCATACCGACTAAACACGTTTGGCTTACCCTCAAAGATGGTATGCTCATGGCTTCCGCTGGCATTGATGAATCAAACGGGAACGGCAAACTCATACTTTTGCCCAAAGACAGCTTCGAACGAGCCCGCACTTTGCGGAAAAAATTGCAACGCAAATACGCGGTCAGCCGCCTGGGTGTTTTAATTACCGACAGTCACACTGCGCCACTACGCGCAGGCGTAACTGGCATTGCTCTTGGATACGCGGGCTTTTGTGGCATCAAGGACTATCGCGGCACCCGCGATATTTTCGGCCGGGAATTCCAATTTTCCCGCGTGAACATTGCCGACAGTCTTGCTGCGGCAGCAGCGCTAGTTATGGGCGAAGGGAACGAGCAGCAACCCGTGGCAATCCTGGAAAAGATACCGGTCGAATTTTGTGATAGAATTCACCGCAGGGAGTTGTATATTGACATGCATGAGGATATGTATCGCCCTCTTTTTTCGAAGTTGCCAAAGGATTAAATTTCTATAGTTCGGTCCTGACTTTTGGTTTTTCTCCTCGTAGTTCAATCCCGACGTAAACAGTCGGGACTCCGACCCCTGGAGGGCGTCGGAGCGGATACCCGCCCGTCATGGCCTCGGCCCCCATAGTTCAATGGACAGAACAAGAGACTCCTAAGCTCTAGATTCAAGTTCGATTCTTGATGGGGGCATTGGCGATGGCGGGCGGGGCACAGCGCCGCCCTGGGCGTTAGTGTAAGTTTGATTCCTACCGAGGAGAAGTATAATAATTGTCATTCATAAGATATTCTTTCGGGATGTAGTATACCGGAAGCCCCGAACGAGTCCGCCAGAGCGGACCGTACGGGGTAAATACGCACGTTCATCCCGCACCATTTTAACGGAGCGTAGTATAGTGGTAGTACGCACGCTTCGGGCTTGCCCCGTTAGAAATAAGTATCGGGCTGGAGTATGACGGTAGTACGCACGCCCTGCCCCGTTAAATAAATTCTAAGTACCTTCTATCATGGCCCGCTGGTATATTACGGGATGTAGTATACCGGCAGTACGCGCGCTTCGGGTGCGTGAAGACCGGGTTCGATTCCCGGCATCCCGACCAGCAGGCCATAATCGCTTATTTAACGGGGTGAAGGTGCGTGTAGTCCGCCAAAGGCGGATCAACTCCCAGCAGCCCGACCATATTAAAATATGCCTACGCTTCCCCTCTTATCCTGGTTCCGCCGTGACGTTCGTCATCAGGTGGCGCTTGTGCTCGTCGCGGTCTGGGTTGCCGCCATCGCGCACTTTCGTGACCCACGAACTTTTTTCATCCCCCTAGCGACCATCATCGTGGGGACCCTTGCCGCGGCCGCATATTTCCGATGGCGGGGACGGCCGCAGTTTCCGTCGTCGGCGCTCGTCACCTCGCTGCTCGTCGGGTTGAACCTTTCGCCCTGGGAATCGGTCGGGCCGATCCTGGCGGCGGTGGTCATCGGCGGCGCGTCGAAGTTCCTGCGCTGGCCGATTCGGAGGCACTGGTTCAACCCGGCCGCCTTCGGGATCGTGGTGGCCGGCGTGTTGTTCGGGCTGCCCGGCGCGTGGTGGGCGGTATCGTGGTCGTGGATTCCGAGCGCAATCCTGTTGATCGGCATGATACCGATTCTCCGGCGGCTGCGCCGGCTCTGGCTACCGACGACGTTTCTGATCGTGTACACGGGCTGGATTGGATTGGTCGTCGGCGAGATCGGCCCCGCCCTGCGACAACTGGTTGATGGCACGGTGCTGCTATTTGCGCTCGTCATGCTGCCGGAACCAGTCGCCTCGCCAGCCAACCGCGCCTGGAAGTATGTGTTCGGGGCCCTGGTGGCCGGGCTCGTGATCGCGGTGAGCGTCGGCCAAAAACTCCTGCCAATCCCCATTGAAGCTTTCTTGCTCTCGCTCTTGTTGGCAAACGCCATCGCGGCGCTCGTTCAGGCCTGGATGAATTGGCGGGCGCGGGCGGGCGGAAAGTCCGCCCAGGACGGATCAATTACCGGCATCCCGACCAAGTTAGACACAAAATCGCTAAAGCCTTTGGTGTAAACCCCAAAGAGTTTTTGTAAATTATGGGAAATCAAATCACACCACGAAGCCGTTCTTTACGATCAAATATTTGGAAGTTTTATATCCTTAGAACTTTTTTGCGGAGCTTAGTATTTCCAACTTTGGTTGTCTATTTTCTATTCTCTGGTCTTTCAGCGGTACAAATTGGTTTGATATTTTCCATAGGTGTTTTTGCCGCTTTTATTCTGGAGCTTCCTAGTGGGTATATTTCAGACAAAATAGGCCACAAGCACGCAATGATTATCTGCTTTTTTGTGAAAGCACTAGCAATGCTTTGTTACCTTGGAGGAGCTTTTTGGTGGTTCATTTTAGCGGAAATTTTATTTGTGGGCGGGGGTGCATTGTGGTCGGGAACCGGTGAGGCATTTTTGTATGAGACCTTAAAAGACATAAATGGGATTGAGGACTACGAAAAGTTAAGGAAATAAGGCAAAGAAAACCTCGCTTCCAAAAACTATTCAAGAAAGAGACATTTATTTCTCTTACAAACTCTGCAAAGTCGGATTAACTTCAACTTTCACGCCCGGTCCCATTGTTGTCGTTAGAGTGATGCTCTTCACGAATACGCCTTTAATGCCGGTCGGCCTCTTTTCCATTATCGCCTTCAAGTACGATTTTACGTTTTCCAGAATTTTGTCCGCTCCGAATGAAACTTTCCCGACGATGTTGTGAAGATTGCCC
>JACQJK010000079.1 GCA_016205055.1 Candidatus Doudnabacteria bacterium | reverse complement strand
GACATAGACATTATTGGCATAGCCTAGAAGTGAGGGATTAAGGCTTAAAACTTACTCACTTCTATGGTTACATTTCTAATGTCCTAACGATACGCCCCATGGTTACATTTTAGATGACTAAATTCGACCCGCTTTACTTCCGCCCAGGGATATGCTAAACTTACGGTGAAAGGAAACAAAGTTTATGGCAAATCCAGAAATGCGAGCTCATGAAGGGGCTGACAGTATCCGCCCCCCGGCAAGGGAATCAAAAGAAAAAAAGAATAAATTTAAAATTACCTTTCCCGACGGCACAATTGGGACGTTTCCAACCTATGATGACGCCATTGAAGCAATGCGAGCGTGGAGGGAACATTAATTCGAAGTATTTTTCATCTATATGTATATGAAAGAAGCCGGACCCTCGACTGAACAGCAGTTTACCGGTCACAAGTTTCCCGAAGGGATTTTAAGACAGGCGCGCGAGTTAGCAAACCGCGCGGGAGCAAGGCCGCAGGAAGATGAGCGTTGGCAGGAGCGGCGTTTTGAGCATCTCTGGCGAGAATACGCGTTGGAGAACTTCGCGGGGAAAGCAAAAATAACTCCTACCGAATTACGCCAGTCTTATGAAGATGTCTTGCAAAGGATGGAACAAGAGCAGAGCGGGGAAGGAACAAAACCAATCAGAGCGGCCGGCGGCTACCCGCAAGCCGAGCCCGGCGTAGATTATCGGGAACTCGGCACCTAACTTGCAGAGTGAGGAAATAAAACAAGCACTTTCGGGACTCCGAAAGTGCTTTCACATTATCCGGCGTGGTAGAGGGTCGATTACAACCGCTCGATCCAGGTCAGGAGACTCGCTGGACGGAAGCGCAGACGCGCGAATGTTCCCGATAACCTGCTTTAGCTCGGCCGGGCAGAAGCGCAGTCCATAGGAAGGGGCGACGGACACGAGTCCAAAGAACCCAGCGGCTTGGTTGAGAAAGCGCAAAACTAGCACCTTGCCGCCGGCGACACAGATGAGTTCCCCCGAGACCAAGACGACGCAACCGTCACAATCCGTTCGGCGCTGGGTAAAAGTCAGCATAAGGCCTCCTATCAGCGTCTTATCATACAGCTTCTTTCGCTTTTTGTCTAAGTTTCTGACTTTTAATGTGATATGATGTAAGCGTAGCGATTTGTTTAGTGAACAAAACTCGGATGGCCAAACTTAATCACTTAATGTTCCGCGAATATGATATTCGCGGTCGGGAAAGCGAGGAGGAGCTTAACGTAAAGTCAATTAGTTTAATCGCCAAAGCTTACGGTACTTTTCTTAGGAAAAATAACATCACAGGGTCCGTAGTTGGGCATGATAACAGGAAAACCTCTGAAGATTTTTATCAGGTATGTTTAGATGCCTTACGCAGTACCGGCGTGGACGCAATTGGCTTGGGGACCTGTTTAACTCCCATGATTTATTGGGCGCCCTATTATTTTAAAGTTGAGGGCGGTTTAATGGTTACGGCCAGTCATAACCCAGCAGGATGGAATGGTTTAAAGTTAGGCATGGGGTATTCTTATACTTTAAGTAGCGCCGAAATTCAGCAGGTGAGGCAGTTTGCGGAAGCAGAAAATTTTACAAAGGGTGCGGGCAGATTTCATGAAGAAAATATTAAACAAGCTTACTTCAGCGATCTCTTGTCCCGGGCCAAACTTCACAGAAAAATTAAAATCTTACTCAATACCGCCAACGCCACCAGCAGCATGTTTTCACCTGAACTTTTCCGCCAGTTTGGCTGCGAAGTTATAGAATATAATACTAAACTTGACCCCGCTTACCCCAACTATGTGCCTAACCCTGCTAATGTGGCCATGATGGAAGATACCGGCCGGCAGGTAATAAAACATAGGGCAGATGTTGGAATTGGCATTGATGCTGATGGAGACAGGCTAGGAGTCACGGATGAGCAGGGACAAACAATCTGGCCTGACCGATGGCTAATCTTGCTTGCTCGTTTGACCCTTGCCAGAAAACCGGGGGCAAAGATTGTTTTTGATGTCAAGGTATCTGAGGCCTTACCAGAAGATATTACAGCTCACGGTGGCGTACCGATTATGTGCCCCACTGGCTACATGTATGTAAAAGAAAAACTTAAATCAGAAGGCGGTAGTTTTGGAGGAGAACAATCAGGACACGCCTTTTTCGTTGACGAGTATTATGGTTTTGACGATGCCAACTTCGCGGCGTTAAAACTTTTGGAATATCTGTCGCAACAAGACAAACCGTTATCGCAAGTGATTGCGCAGACTCCTTATTATGTGTCTACACCCGCTTATCACGCGCACGTCAGTGACGAGGGTGTAAAATACTCGATTGTTGACAAGCTAACGCAGGAGTTTAAGACCGAAGGCTATAAAGTTGTTGACATTAATGGCGCGCGGGTATACATGAAAAGCGGCTGGGGGCTGGTGCGGGCCTCTTCCAACCTTCCGGCGCTAGTTTTGCGCTTTGAAGCAAAGACCAAAGAGGACTTGACTGTGATCGAGAATGTTTTTCGCAAAAAACTTTCAAAGTTTCCGGCAGTAAGCCCAGAATGGGAGTCAGCTTAGTACATTATAAAAAACCGCCTCGGTTAAGACGCGGTTTGAACGGGAACCGGTGTGCGGCGCCGGTAAACTTCTTTGTGGTTGCAAGTGATGCGTGCGGCTTTGAATTCTAGGCCGAGTTTTCGGATTTTTTTCTTGCTGGCGCTTGTGACTACGATTTTGACACAGCAGGGATTGGGATCGGGCTCGGCGGACAGCACGTAAGGAGGGCCGTCCCAGCGTTCAAACGGGCGAAAGACCAGTTGCTCTTTGACGGCACTCGCCTGCTTCGGGGTTCCAAATTCGGCGTAAAATGCATACCGCTTTTGGCGACGGTTTCGTTTCTTGTTTTGCCCGAAGCCACAAGGGGAGCTTTGCTTGGCTCTTGGCAAGGCCAGCAACTTTGACCAGCCGCCACCTTTTACCAAGACCCACAGTGCCTCCAGTACCGGCAGCGGCGTTAAGAGCATATCCTCCACTGGCTCGTCGAACAGTGGAAAGTCCAGGATGTGCTCGGTCGGAAAAATTAGATACTGGTGGTGCTGCCAACAAGTGTCATCGGGCGTGAGGCCGGGCGGCGGCAGACGAAATCCCAGAAATTCCAAAGTGTTAGTTTGCGCGCGCAAGTACGCTTGATATGCTGCGCCCGCAGTCGTTGCGTCGGCGAACTTAGCAACACAGGTATCAGCCATTTTGTCCCTCCGGCCGGCCTTCTTATAGGGCAAGGCCGATTTTTTGTTTTACCTCTGCTAGGGTACGGATTGCTATTTTTTTTGCGGCGTTACTGCCCGCGGCCAGGATTTGTTTTATGGTTTCGGGTTTGCCGGCCAGCGCTTTGCGGCGCTGCCTGAATTCGGCGAAGTGGTCAGCGACCCGGTCAGCAAGCAGCCCTTTTAATTCCGCGTACTTAATCGTTCGGTTTTTGTATAGTTGATGGAAGCGCTCAATATGGTCTTTGGTGCCGAAATGATCCAGAAGATCAAAGAGGTTGGCCACGCCCGGAGTTTTTTCCGGCCCGGTCGGGGCCGTGTCGGTAACCGCCTTTTTCAATTTTTTGGCAAGTTCTTCGGGTTCGTCCGTCAAAAACAAACATCCCTCCGGCTCGGATTTGGACATTTTTTTTGCGGGGTCTAAAAGCCCCATCACGCGGGCGGCCGGGGTAAGCAGGGGCTTGATGGCTTGAAAGGTTTCGCCAAAACGGCGGTTGAATTTTTTGGCAATGTCGTTCGCCAGTTCCAAATGCTGCAACTGGTCTTGTCCAACCGGAACAAATTGCGGGCGGTAGATTAAAATATCCACGGCTTGCAGGACGGGATAGGTGAACAGTCCGGCATTAATGTTTTTTTCCTGGCGCGCCGCCTTGTCTTTGTATTGGGTCATGCGGACCAGTTCGGAAACAGGAGTAAGGGTGCTGAAAATCCAGGCCAGTTCCAGGTGCTGGGGTACCTGCGATTGTAAAAAAATTATGGATTTCTTGGGATCAAGGCCCAGCGCCAGAAAATCCAGAGCCAGATCAATGATTTGTTGCGGTTTAGTTTCGGGGTCATAGTCCTCGGTGATGGAGTGATAGTCGGCGATCATGAAAAAGCACTCATATTTTCCGGAGTTTTGCAGTTCCACGAAATTTTTCAGTGCGCCCAAGTAGTTGCCGACGTGCATTTTACCGGTCGGCTGAACCCCCGAAAGCACGCGAGGTCGTTTCATGCCGATATTATAGCAACTTCGCAGCCGGTCAGGAAAGCCAAGCAGATTTTGATTAATGCCGAGGTTGTGGTATGCTTTTGGGATTGCGTACCAGGAGGGTTTATGGAATCATCAATCATTGGCGTGGCGATCTGTGTGCAATGGCCGATTGTGGCGCAAGGGCTGTTGGCGGCGTGCTCCGACCAGAAAGATCTGTCGGCCAGGGTTGTCAGCGTCCAAGCTTTGCCGAACGTCGGGGAGTCCGTTCTGGTGGTCAGCGGGCCAGAGTTATTTGAGTTGGCCGGACACAGCAACCCGGCCGCTCACGTTATACTCATTGGCAGCATGGATCGAGTCCCTCGCGTCGCTACTGACCGGGAGATTGCAAACGCGCTACCGCTCGACGTCACCCTCGCCGAACTGCTTGCGTGCATTCGTCAGGTCAGTTGCCTTGATTCTCCCCCCCGGCGGATTGATATTGACGGCGGTTTTGCGCGGCTCACGAAGCGCGAATGGGAAATCGTGAGACTGGTTTGCCAAGGCATGAAAAATAGGGAAATCGCGGCGGCGCTGTCCCTTAGCATCGGAACCGTCAAGGTTCACCTGATGCACATCTTCGATAAAACCGGGGTGACCAGAAGATGGCAATTGGAACTCTTGCATCTGCCAAGCGACACCTAAGAGCCAGACACCTCATTGCCCAACTACGCGGAACTTGAAAGTTCCGTTTTTTTAAAATCAAAAACCCCTTCGTAGAGAGAGGGTTTTTGTGTTTTTTGAGAAGTTTACTGGTCGATTAGACTTCAATAATGACCGGCAGGATTAACGGTCGTCTTTCGGTGCGCTGGAACAGGAACTCGCCGATCTGGTCGCGCACACGGGAACGAATATAGGCCCAGTTCGGTTCTTGGGGTTTTTGCGATTTGGTTTCCACCACTTTGCGGACTTCGTGCTTGACTTCACGCAGTAAATCCTCGGATTCTTTCATGTAAACAAAGCCGCGCGAAATGATGTCTGGCGGACCGAAGAGTTTTCCGTTTTTTCGATCGATCTGCATAATCACCACGAACATTCCGTCTTCGGCCATAACTTTGCGGTCGCGCAGTACGACCTCGCCTACATCGCCCACCCCCAGCCCGTCAATGAAGACCAATCCGGTTTTGAGTTTTTTCTCCGAGAGTTTGGCCTCGGCGCTTTTTATTTCCAGGATATTGCCGTTGTCCAGAATGAAGATGTTTTTTTCCGGGACGCCTAAATTTTTTGCCAATCCCGCGTGCGCCACCAGCATGTGATGCTCGCCGTGGATGGGCATAAAGTATTTGGGCTTGACCAGCGAAATCATCATTTTCAGGTCTTCTTGCTTGGCGTGGCCGGAAGTGTGAATATCGAGATTTTTAATATACAGAACTTTGGCGCCGAGGCGGGTCAGGTTGTTCATGACGGCCGCGACCGAGCGCTCGTTTCCGGGAATGGGGGAGGCGGAAATGACCACCGTGTCGCCGGGTCGGACGCTCACGGTTTTGTGTTCTCCGCGGGCGATCCTGGCTAAAGACGCGGATTCTTCGCCCTGCGAGCCGGTGGACAAAATTACCACTTTGCCGTCCGGCAGCCGGTTGGCTTGTTCCGCGCGCACAATGATTTTGGGCGGGATTTTTAACATTCCCAAACTAAACGCTATTTCCACCGTTGCAACAATGCTCCTTCCCGTTACCACTACCTTGCGGTCGTATTTGGCGGCGGAATTGATCACTTGCTGAATGCGGTTAATCAGCGTTGAGAACGTGGCGAAGATGATCCGGCCGGAGGCGTCGCGGAATACGCGGTCAATGGTTTCGCCCAGGTCTTTTTCCGATAAAGAGTAGCCCGGCACCTCGGCGTTAGTCGAGTCGCTCATCAGCACTGTCACGCCTTCTCCGCCAAACCTGGCGATTTTATGAAATTCGCTGGGTTTGTTATCAACGGGCGTGTGATCAAATTTCCAGTCCGTGGCGTAGATGACGTGTCCGGCCGGAGTTTTTATGGACAAGCCGATGCTGTCGGGAATATTGTGGTTAAGCCGGAAGAAGCGAAAAGTAAAAGCGCCCAAGTTCAGCGCCTGATCAATGTCCAGGCGATTAATTTGGCTTCTGCCAAGCAGGTGGAATTCGTCCAAGCGCCTCTCGATCAGCGCGGCGGTAAGCGGCATGGTGAACACCGGCGGATCGCCGATTTTCGGCAAGATGTAAGGCATGGCGCCGATGTGGTCAAGGTGGCCGTGGGTGACTACTACGCCGCGAATCCGATTTTTATTTTCTTGCAGGTATTTCGTATCGGGAATAATATAGTCGATCCCCGGCATGTTTTCGTCAGGAAACGCAAAGCCCATATCCACGACAATAATGTCGTTTTCGTACTCGAAAATCGTCATGTTTTCTCCGACCTCCTCAACACCGCCCAAAGGGACGATTTTCAAAACTCCCGGAGTTTTTTCACTAACCGAGGTTTTGGCGTAGTCGGCCGTTTGCCGATGTCTTTCGGCCGTCGCGAAGAATTGGGGCCGCCTGTCGGAAAACGACCGAACGTGTGATCCGGAATCGGGTCTCCTTCTCCCGATTCTAGGTGGTTTTCTGGTCATCATAGATTGTGTCGCCCTTTTGCTTGGTGCAAAAAGGCCAAGATAAATACTAATTAATGTTTTGTGCGAATTTTTCCTAAAGTGGTCCCGCAAACCGACTTTGGAAAAACAATTGGCAAATTTCAGTTCACAACGAAAAAAGTCATAAGCTGGAAACTGTCAATTGTGATTTAGTTTCTGTATGAGAAGCGTGTAAGCAGTATATTATCATTACTGGCCAATTTTGTCAAGAGCGCACCCCGGACAAGTGGTGCCGCGGGAGGGAGTTGTCCCTCTCCGAGCGATCCCCCGAAGGGGGAAACCCTCACTGGATTTCTCCAACACGGCCCTGAACCGTGCGCTTGCCCCGCATCTTTTGATCTTTAGGCGAGGCAATAAAGTGTCACGGTTAGGTTGTTCTGATAATGGGGATGGGGAGAGTTGTCATGCCAGAGGCAGATCCGCGGTTCGACTGAGCTCACCGTCGAAGTCCTTTGGCGGAAACCCACACGACCTTGCGGTCATACGGCCCTGAACCGTACGTGCCCCGTACAAGTGGTGGGGATGGTGGGAGTTGAACCCACACGACCTTGCGGTCATACGGCCCTGAACCG
>JACQJK010000074.1 GCA_016205055.1 Candidatus Doudnabacteria bacterium | reverse complement strand
CCCCTCGACTACACTCGGGACTACCTCCCCTTTCCTAATACTGTCCTCGCGCGGGGTATCAAATCCCGACCTGCGGACAGTATCTATGTTATCCCCGCGGCAAGCCGCGGGGTTTGCGGCCGGCTCCGCCGGCCGCAAAAAATTAAGGGGTCTGGCCGGGTTCATTAACTAACGCGTAATCAGTGGGATTTAAGTAACTCACATTTGTTGTGGGCACAAAATCCGACAAATTCACCCTTTGCTCAATTTGATTTATGGATTGCAGCTCGGCCGCGGTTCGCTCGAGAGCGGAGCGAGAGTTTTCCAAATCAACAATTCTTTTTTCCAAACGCTTGATCTCAAAACCCTTGGTGGCGCGGATGTTCACGAGTGTGAGGTACAAAAAACTGAAAATCGCCAGCATGGCGATTAAACTTAAAGACAACGTCTTTTGACTCACCGTAACTTTTCCGGCAGAAGCGCGAATGCGTGACCTTCTGCGCAAGCGTTCGTCTCGCAAACTCAACGCGCGGTCCACGATCCCGCGAGTTATATAGAAATAATGACCCATAGCAAAACCCTTTAATATTTTTGTTTTTATTTCCTGCGAGGATTTCGAGAGAATCTCGAATCGAGAGGGAGAAAATTTTCTCGCCCTTGATCCGCTATTATCTTTAGGACTTACGCTCGTCAGGCCTGTCTTGAGAGTTAAAATTTTTTCAAAACGCGTAACTTTCCCGATTTCGCCCGAGGGTTCTTCGCAACTTCGTCCAACTGCGGCCGGATGGGCTTTTTTGTGAGCACGCTGCCCATGCTTTTCTTTCCGCAAACACACATGGGAAACTCCGGCGGGCAGGTGCAGCCATGCGAAATTTCTAAAAAGAACTTTTTAACTATCCGGTCTTCCAAAGAATGAAAGGACACAACCGCCAGCTTCCCCCCAGAAGCCAAAAGTTGGAAAGCTTGCGGGAGCGCGAGTGTCAAGCTTGTTAACTCGTCATTGATCGCAATTCTCAATGCTTGAAAAACGCGTCTTGCGGCATCGCGGATGCGCAACGGACTTTGACTGCCGAGCGCCTCGGCTATAACCTCGTATAAATCCGCGGTCGAAACCAACGGCTTGACTTTTCTGTGAGCGACAATCGCACCGGCGATGCGGGAATGCCGCCGCTCCTCGCCGTAAACCCGCAATAACTTAGCAAGCTCGTCTTCTCGAACCGACCTTAACAACTCGGCCGCCGTACTCCCTTGCGTTTGATCAAAACGCATATCCAAGGGTCCGGCGCGCTGAAAAGAAAATCCCCTCTGGCTTACGTCCAGCTGCGCAGACGAAAGCCCCAAGTCAAAGACGATGCCATTAACCTCATTCAGACCGTTGGAGTGCGCTAAAATTTTAAGATCGCGGAAATTGCCCCAAAGCAGTGTGACCCGCTTGTGTTCCGCCGCAAATTCGCTCTGATTTCTTGCTTGTTTCAGCGCTTCCGGATCAGCGTCGATCGCCAACAACTTTCCGCTCGGTCCGATTTTTTTTAAAATCGCTTGCGCATAACCGCCGCCGCCTAAAGTCGCGTCAATGTACTTTTCTCCGAGTGTGGGATCAAGCAATTCAATAACCTCTTTTAAAAGAACAGGGGTATGGGACATTATTAGTTGAATGAGAAGCGATCTCAAATTGCGCCCAACTGGCCAAGTTTTTCTCCTAACTCATCGGC
Organism: Candidatus Doudnabacteria bacterium; assembly: GCA_016205055.1. Taxonomy (GTDB): domain Bacteria; phylum Patescibacteriota; class Doudnabacteria; order UBA920; family 2-01-FULL-50-11; genus JACQJK01. Next base: position 875 of record JACQJK010000074.1, on the reverse strand, counting down.
GTTTTCTTCGATCTTCTGCTTAAACCGATCCCACTTCGTCTGATCCCAGAGCTCAACCCGCGGGTGCACCCCGACGATGACCACCTGTTTTTGCAAACCCGCATAGGTTTTTAGAAAATCAGGGATCAAAATTCGTCCCAAGTGATCCGTTTCTACTTCCACCGCTCCGGACAGAATAAACCTTGCAAAACTTCTGGTGGAACTGGTGCCCATCGGCAACAGGGAAACTTTTTCCACAAGCTTGCTCCATTCGGTGTCCGGGTACAAAAACAAGCACGCGTCCAGTCCTCTGGTCAATACTGCCCTTTCTCCCAAAGCTTTCCTTAGTTTTGCCGGAATGGCGAGGCGTTTTTTACTGTCAAGATTATGTCGGTACTCGCCAATCAGCATTTCATTGCTTTCTTATCGATTACTTTTTGTGTCAGCGTATAAGTCGAGGGTCAGGAAAGATATCCCCTAAATCATCAAGTTCTTAACACTTTTATCCACAATTACCCACTGTGATTTAATTCTATACCACTTCAAAAACTCGGTCAAACCCCCATAATGTACCACAAGATATAGAAAAACCCCGCTTTTTCCGCTGAACAAGGGGGTTTCGCAGTCCTACGCTTCCTAAATATCCACAAGAATCGGCCAAATTGTCAAAACAAATCCCAAAATGCAGAGATTTCAAAAATTTATTGTCCCTGAGGCGAATACCCCGCGCTTTCAAGCGCGGGGATGAAGCCAAGCCCGGATCCGCCTAAGGCGGAGGAGGGGATAACACAGCTCCGGGAGCCGCAATGTATCGGCGAATGCCGATGCGGCGACGTATTCCGCAGAGCCCAAAGGCTCAAGGAATACACCAGCCTTTAGGCTGGGGAGCTTTATTT
>JACQJK010000070.1 GCA_016205055.1 Candidatus Doudnabacteria bacterium | reverse complement strand
TGCCCTGGTGCACGACTTCCTTACACAAATCGGCGGAGCGGAAAGGGTTTTGGAGGAGCTCCATGGCATTTTTCCCCAAGCGCCGGTTTACACGATCGTTTACGATAGGCAGAAAACCGAACGACGGTATGAAGATTGGAAAATAAAAACCAGTTGGCTTCAATATTTACCCGGAGGAGTTAAGCGCTATAAGTGGTTTCTTGCTTTGATGCCCTTAGCCGTTACATCATGGAATTTTCGCAACTATGATTTAATCTTTTCCGATTCCTCGGCCTTTGTTAAAGGAGTGAAAAGCGCCGCCGGACAGCCGCATATCTGTTATTGCCATACGCCTACCCGGTATTTATGGAGCGACAGGGAAAAGTATGTCAGCTCCCTGCCTTATCCTTTTTTCGTAAAAATTTTACTGCGGCCGATTTTGGCATGGCTTAAAAAGTGGGACCTGAAAGCCGCAACGCGCCCATCGGTACTCATTGCCAACTCGCAAGAGGTAAAGAGCAGGATCAAGCGCTTTTACGGCCGAGATGCCCCGGTTCTCTACCCGCCGGTAAACACTGATTTTTTCGATTTGCCAAAAAACCCACCGTCCCGTTCCTTCTTTTTGACAGTGGGTAGAATGGAGCCGTACAAAAAAATCGAAATTGCTTTGGAGGCCTGCTCCCGGCTCGGCTTACCCCTTAAAATCGTCGGCACGGGCAGCCAGCTTGCAAAGCTCAAGGCTCGGTTTGGCCGTTCCGCCGAGTTTTTGGGACGCGTTTCCGACGAAGCGTTAAAGGCGCTTTACCAAAACGCGAAAGCGCTCATCTTTCCGGCTTTGGAAGACGCTGGGATGGCCGTTGTTGAAGCCATGGCCTGCGGGACTCCCGTCCTGGCTTACGGGGCAGGCGGGGCGACCGAGTTTGTAATTACGGGGATTACGGGTGAATTATTTGGAGAACAAAGCAGCGCCGACCTTGCGAAAACGCTGATGACATTTTCTCAAACAAAATATTCTTCCATGGTTTTACGGGAGCGAGCGTTGCTCTTTAGCAGAGTGAGGTTTCGCGAGAAAATTTTAAAAATTGTTTACGAATCGCAAAAGGCGAGAAGCACGCAGCTCGCTGAAACGATTAGTAAAATGTAAGTTTCAAAAATTAGACGAGATGACCGAAAGGTCGACTCCCGGCCGGCGTAAAAGCCGGAAACAATGGTTCTTGCAGGAATGACCGGCAACAATCCAACACAACATTTCCCGGCTTTATTCTTGATCTTTCCTCGCATCATTAAATTCTCACTTTACACTTTTTACATACGATCGTATAATTTTTATGCACTCTGATTTGGAAATCAAACACAGGCACATTTTTTTGTCTTGATGGGGATCCGAGCAGTAACTTCGACGCAAGGTCTCGAGACTACGGAGCGAAGGTCAAGTGGAAAATATTAACAGCGCAAAACGAAATTTAATCTAATTGACGTTAGAATGCGTATAGGCATAGATGCCAGAACTTTGACCGCAGACGAATTCACCGGGGTTGAAACCTACACCATAAATGTAATTCAACAGCTGTTAGAATTGGGCAAACCGGAAAATTTTGTTTTATTCTCCAGCGGGGGAAAGAGAAATCTAAATTCGCGCCTGCTGCGCCTGCTACCCGGAAAAGTAAATCTAAAGGACTTGCGCATCCCTAACCGTCTGCTTAACGCAAGTTTATTATTCTTTGCAAAACCGGAAATCGATCGACTCTTGGGAAAAATTGACGCTTTTTTCTCGCCCAGGTATCTATTTGGAGCATATTCTGCCCAATGCCGTCTTGTCGTCACTATTCATGACGTATCGTTTGTACATTTTCCGGAATTCTTCTCCAGAAAACAGCGACTCTGGCACCAAGTAGTTTCAGATCACAGAGCATGTTTGAGGGCACAAGCAGTTATTGTTGTTTCCTCCTCAACGCGTTTGGACGTAGCCAAGTTTTTTAACACGCCCTCAAAAAAAATATTCACGGTTCCACCCGGTCTGGACCACAGGATTTTTAATACCACGGTCGACAGGGAGCGGGAAGAGCGGCTAAGACATAAATATCAACTATCCGGCGACTATATAGTGTATTTAGGGACTATCGAGCCCAGAAAAAATGTTGCGGCTATCATCGCGGCTTACGAGAAGTTCCGAACTAAAGCAAAAAATAAGGTCAAGCTCGTTTTGGCCGGAGGACTGGGATGGTTATATCAAGATACTCTTCGGCTCATCAAGAGCTCCGCCGTTTACAAAGATATTTCAGTACTCGGCTATGTTGAAGAATCCTTCAAACCCAGTTTGCTTAGATGCGCCAAGGTTTTCGTTTTTCCCAGCTACTATGAGGGGTTTGGTTTCCCGCCGCTTGAAGCTATGGCCTGTGGTGTGCCAGTTATTGTGGCCGCCAATTCCAGTTTTCACGAGGTACTGGGGAACGCTTGTTTGTATGTAAACCCTTTTGACTCCACGCAGCTTTCTTTGGCGATCGAGGCAATACTTTCTGATCCACGGCTGGCGGACGAGTTAGTTCAAGCCGGCATCGCGCGCGCTCAATTATTCAGTTGGGAAAAAACCGGGAAGGGGATAATAGGGGTCTTGAGGCATGTTTTGGAGCAGCAGTAAAAAGTCAAAAAAGTATCTCTTAATCAGGATAGACCCTACTCCCATAGAGTGGGACTTAAAATTTTAGTAGTTATCTGTTTAAGCAATGATTAATCATAAGACGCAGACCCCTCGCATTGGAATTGACATGCGGATGGCGGGGGAGGGCTATGGGATCGGGCGTTACGTCGTGGAACTAGCGACCGCCCTTTTGAAAAGACCAGAACGATTTTCCTACTGGCTAATTTTTGATAAAGGGCTCAACTATGAAGTTTACCGAAATTTTTCTCGACTACACAATCAATGTTTATTGGTCCCGGCTCACTATTACTCGCTTGCCGAGCAGATCGCGTTACCGTTCGCACTTTCTCGCGCGAAACTTGATTTGATGCACTTCCCAAACTTTAACGTTCCGTTGGCCTACCAAGGGGAATACGTCGTCACTATTCATGATTTGATTCATCATCGTTTTCCTGGAAAAAGAAAAAGAAATATTGCGCACCGGCTTGCCTATCGGTTAATCATCTCTCTTGCGGTAAAGAAAGCAAAAAAAATAATCGCCGTTTCGGAACTGACCAAACGTGATATAATTAATCAACTGGGGACGTGGCCTGATAAGATCGCGGTCGTGCACGAAGGGGTTAGTTTGCTCGAACAGCTACCAGAAGAGGAAGTCCAAAAAACTTTGTCACAACTCGGCATTAAAAGGCCATTCGTCCTAGCGGTTGGCGTATGGCGGAGGTACAAAAATCTGCTCATGCTCGCACGCGCTTTTTCTTTGATTTCCCGGCAAAATCATCTGCCGCATCAACTGGTGCTGGTAGGGGAGGAGGACCCGAACTATCCAGAAATTCGTAACGACATTTTCGCGGCAGTCAGTTCTGATAAGATAGTTGTTACGGGAAAAATATCTGATCGGCACCTCTCTGCCGTTTACCAAGGAGCGAATTTTTTTGTTAATCCTTCACTTTATGAGGGCTTTGGTTTGCCGGCTTTGGAAGCGCAAGCGCTCGGCACGCCCGTGATTTCTTCGGCTATCCCTGCTGCTAAGGAAGTTTTAGGCAGCAGCGTGTTGTACTTTGAGCCGAACGCGGAAAACGATTTGGCGGCAAAAATGCTCACCTTAATACAGTATCCCCACCTTCGCAATAAGCTTTCTAAACTGGGGCAAGCGAATTGCCGAACTTATTCTTGGGAAAAGTGCGCCGAGCAAACAGAGGAACTCTATTCGAAAACTCTGAAGAACCTATTTTAAAAATCCTTTCTTCCCGCAATTTCGTCTTAAAAACTGTGAATTACGAAACTCGATATTGTTCGAGCTTGTCG
>JACQJK010000069.1 GCA_016205055.1 Candidatus Doudnabacteria bacterium | reverse complement strand
TCACCACCATGAGCCTGCCGAATGGTCGAGAACCTTTTATAGCATCTAAGCCAAAATTTTAGCTTCTCCACAAGGTCGAAGAATAAAATTTTGCCGTTTCGTAATTCACAGTATATATAGTGCTTAGGAGCAAAGCCATAAATATGGAATCGCTTGAAGTACTTGTGCGAAATGCCCATAGTGGTGACAAAGAGGCCTTTAGGGAGCTTTACGAGTTTTTTGCTGATCCGATTTTCAGGTTTATCAAATTGAAGATCCAAAGTCAGCAGGAAGCCGAGGATATTTTGCAGGACGTGTTTTTGAAGGCCTGGCTCGCCCTGCCGAAATTCCGCCTGGAGCAGGCGAATTTTCGCGCCTGGCTGTACCGGATAGCCAGTAACGCCGTAACGGATAATTTTCGGAAAAGATACCGCTCTCCGCAAACTCTCGAACTTTTCGACGGTTTTGACGCAGCGACAACAGACTCCGTGGCAGAAAGCGTTGGTTTAAGGCTCGACGCGAAGAGCGTGCGCCAGATGTTTTCTCGACTCCCCGCTAATTATCGAGCCGTTCTGGAGCTTCGGTTTGTGGAGGATTTTTCGGTGAAAGAAACGGCCAAGATTTTGAAAAAAAGCAGGTTAGCAATAAGATTAATACAATATCGCGGGCTCCAGAAGCTCCGCGACTATATGGAGAAACAATATGATATTCAATATTCAAAAATTTGAGAGCGAAATTGAGGCGCTAAAGGAGAGTGCGGCAAATGTGCGCCCGCTTCATCCCTTGAGAAAAGCCCAGATTTGGCAAAATCTCCGGGCCCGAATGGCAAACTTGGAGGATGAGGGTGAAACACATTCCTGGGTCGAGCGTTTTACCTGGCAAGAAAGGAGAATCAAACCTATGCGTTACATTCTAGCTACATTCATTGGTTTAGCTCTGGTCGGAGGAACGGCTGTGGCTTCATCAAATGACGCACTGCCGGGCCAGCCCTTGTATGCCTTTAAGAGGGCGAAGGAGAAGATCCAGTTGACCTTAACAATCTCACAAGAAGGCAAGGCCGAGCTCCAAGCGGAGCGGGCGATAGAACGACTCGAGGAGCTTGCCGCCCTCAAAGCGCAAGTCCAAACGGACGGAAGTCAAGGATCAAGATCAAGGATTGAGGCCGAGGCGCAAGCTGAAGCCGAAACCCAAGTGCGGCATGCGATCGAGGTCCTAAGCGAAGTGGAAGCCAAACTCGAAGCGCGAGGAAACGTGGAGGCCGCCGCGGCCATTCACCAAAATATTTTAAGGATTGAAGCTCAAACCGAGAGCGAGGTGCAGGCCAAGGGCAACGCCGGGGCAGAGGTCGAAGAGGAGGGAAAAAAAGAGAATGAAGCAAAGTCCCCACCCGGCCTTGAATTGGAAGTAGAGGGCCACACGAACAGCTTCTTGGAACTGGAAGTCGGCAAATAATCTCCAAACCACTAGCCGACCAGATCTTCCCAACAGCCGAAGCAAATGAGTTTCGGCTGTTTGTTATCGAATAAATCCCCAGGAGCGCCCCATAAATTTTTTGCCTGCTCGCTCCAGGTGAGGTATGATTCATCAATGGAATTAAGAAATAAAGTCGTAGTCATTACCGGGGGGAGCAGAGGTTTGGGGAAGGCGCTCGCTAAAGAATTTGCCAAGCAGGGCGGGAAGGTGATTATTTGCGCATCAACCCAAGCCGATTTGGATAAAGCCGCCGCTGAAATGGGAGTGCGGGCTTATCAGGTTGATGTGACAAAAGAAAATGAGGTAATTGCTCTTGGAGATTTCGTGGTCAAAGAGTATGGTCGAATCGAGGTTTGGATCAACAACGCGGGTATCTCCCAAGCCCGCAGTCGGATTGAAGATATAGATCTGAATCAAACAAGAAAGTCAATGGAGGTAAATTTGTTCGGAACCATATATGGCTCAAGGACAGCGCTTCGCATAATGAAAAAGCAAGGAGCGGGGACAATCGTAAATATTGTTTCCTCAAGCGCCCTGGTCGGCCGTCCCAATTCCGCAGGGTATGCCTCGACGAAGTGGGCGGCTCGAGGATTTACAGAATCTTTGAGGATGGCTTGTGAGCCGGGAGGCATTTTAGTCATGGCGGTGCATCCCGGCGGAATAAAAACCGGCATCTTTAAGGGCAAGCTTCCCGAGGAGTACGAAAGTTTCATGGAGCCGGGATATGTTGCCAAAAAAATAGTCGAGAACTTACAAAGCGAAAAACCCTCGCAAGAATTAATAGTGAATAAGTAATTTTTCTTGCCGATTAGGAAACCATGAATTACGCAATTTACCATGACTCAAAAATTCCTTCAGCGACAAACGACTTTTGACGGACTGGGCATAGCGCCGCGGCTTTTGCTGATTTTGGACGGGCTGAAATTTACCGTCCCCACTCCCATCCAGCACAAATCCATTCCCGTTGCCATTGAAGGCAAGGATATAATCGGCATTGCCCAGACGGGCACCGGCAAAACTTTGGCTTTTGGCGTCCCCATGATCCAACGGCTCGCCCAGCAAAAGGGCATGGGCCTGGTTTTACTGCCAACCAGAGAATTAGCTGAACAGGTTAATCATGAGTTGCAAAAGATTGGCAGGTCCATCGGGCTTAGGACGGCGCTTTTAATCGGAGGCGCTTCCATGGGCGCGCAAAGGCAGATGATTCGTCAGAGGCCGCATATAATTATTTCTACACCCGGGCGGCTGATCGATTTTTTGCAGCAGCGCGTGGTAAGTTTGCAGACAGTGCATATTTTGGTTTTGGACGAAGCGGATCGAATGTTGGATATCGGGTTCGCCCCCCAAATCAAGGAGATCCTGCGCACTTTGCCCAGAGACCGGCAAACCATGCTTTTCTCGGCGACCATGCCGCATCAAATAGTGGAGCTGGCGACCCAGTACATGAAATTGCCTTTGCGCATAGAAGTCGCCCCTTCTGGAACCGCCCCGGAAAAAGTCGAACAAGAGCTGATTGTGGTTCACAAAATTGAAAAGATGCGCTTGCTGGCAAAGCTTCTACAGGAGTACAGAGGTTCGGTGCTCGTTTTTTCGCGCACGAAGTACGGCGCGAAACGCATCACGCACGAGGTCAGAAACCTGGGGCACCGAGCGGCGGAGATTCACTCCAACCGCTCGCTTGGCCAGCGCAGAGACGCATTGGAGGGTTTTAAAACAGGAAAATATCGGATTCTGATAGCAACAGACATCGCCGCCCGCGGGATTGACGTTCAGGGCATCGAACTGGTTATCAATTTTGATTTGCCCGACAACAGCGATGATTATATCCACCGCATCGGCCGCACGGGGCGCGCCGGACACGCGGGCCGGGCGATATCTTTTGCCACCCCTGAACAAAGAGGGGATGTGCGCGCCATAGAAAGATTGCTGCGCATGCCCCTGCCCACGAGAAAAGTTGAAGGTTTTTCTGACATTCGGTTCGGTGCTCCCCAAGTCAGAAGTTTCGGCCCCAGAAGATTTCGGCGCGGTTCCCGTTACCGCAGGCGCTAGAAAGAGGGTTTGATTTAGGCATGAAGTATGCGAAATTAAAACTCCATCCTTATAGTGAGAATTTCCCTAAATTCTTTGCTAAGGAAAAAGCAAAAATCGTCGCAACATTGAAGGGCTTGAAAGGATTTCGGATTTATCATGTCGGTAGCACTGCCGTATCGGGAATGCTGGGAAAGGGGATTATTGACATCGCCATAGCTATAAAAGATTGGAAAATAAGAAGCAAGTATGTTGCAAAGTTAAAGGAAATAGGTTTCAGATTCCAAGCCCTCGAGGAAAAATACAGATTATTTTTGAGACGAGTTGATAAAACGGGCCTAGGAGATGTCCATATCCACCTAGTTAAATTGCATAGTAAGGAAATGCAATCGCTTGTAGGATTCCGAAATCTTTTGAGAAGGAACAAAAGTGTTGCTAAAAGATATGGGGAATTAAAATTAGCTTGGCTAAAATTAGTAAAAGGCGATCGCATAAAGTTTGGCAAGTTAAAAGAAAAGTACATTCGAAAAGAAATCGCACAGAAGCTTTAATTAGTAGCCAGCATTTCGTTAGATTTTTTTTACCTAATATGAAAAAAATCGCAACCGTTTTGGAAGGACGCGTTGATCAGGCGCAGTGGTCAAAGCTTCGGGAAAAATATCAAGAAGTCTTGCGTGCCGGGTTGCCGAACCCGATCGTGCAAACTTTTCTTTTGCAAAGCAAAACCGAGCCGAATCTTTGGCGCCTTATGACGATTTGGCGATCGCAGGAAGATTTGGATAATTACCGCAAGAGCGTGGGAACACCCGCCGGAGTATTAGTTTTCCGGTTCGCGAACGCGGAACCAAAGCTTAGTATTTTCGAGGTTTCCGAATTGATGGACAAGTAGCGCTGCTGAAGCGAACGGCGGAATTTTTCGATCAGTACTTTTTAGACCTTTTGCACAATAACATTTCGGCTATTTGGCTATAATTTTGGCTGCGAAAGCATCATCAAAATTCGTCGTAATTAAGCCATTACGTTTTCATTTTTTTTCGCCTTTTTCGCTCAAAATTTTAACAAATTATCACAAAAGCTTATTTTGCAAAAGGTCTTTACAATGACCATGCGGCCTAGGATTTACGTTATCGCGTTAGTCGTGGCGGGCTTTGTGGGGGCGACGCTACTGTCGGATCGGGATTTCCGAAACGGGAATTTAATCCTCGCACCCCAAGAAACGCCAGTTTTTGGGCAAAATGAAAAGCCAGAAAAAGAAATTTTAGAAGATGAAATCCCGGTTGAGCCGAAAATTCTGCCCATGCGGGTTTTGCACGAGGTTCCGTTCACGTCCCAAGCGCCGTTCGCCAACTGGCATGATTCCAGATATCAAAACGCTTGCGAAGAAGCGGCGGTGTTAATGGCGGCTCGTTGGGTCGCCGGCCGGTCGCTTTCCGCAGATTCGGCCAACGAGGAAATTGCCGACCTGGTCGTTTTTGAAAACTCACGATACGGGTTTTCTGTTGATTCCTCCGCCGAAGATACCGCCAGGTTGTTCCGAGAGTATTATAAACTCGGGTCAGTTTTGCTAAGTCGCAATGTTTCGGTGGAAAGCATCAAACAGGAACTCGCCGCCGAAAATCTGGTGATTGTTCCCGCTCATGGCCGCTCTCTTGGCAATCCTTACTACACACAGCCAGGTCCGGAGCGGCATATGCTTGTTATCACCGGCTACGACGATGAGCGTCAAGTTTTTATCACCAATGATCCGGGCACGCGCCGCGGCGAGGACTTTGTCTATTCCTACGCAACTCTTTTGAATGCCGTCAGAGATTATCCCAGCGGCGATCACGCTCCGATCACGGCAGTGGAAAAGGCGATGATCGTTGTTGGCCGCAACTAATGATTTGCAGGGATGGCCATGCTCTAATTCGCGCGAATTAGAGCATAGGTTGTTAGGTTGACCTAGAGTTGAGGTGTGCTAGACTTGGATTCTGTTTTAAGGGGGTGTATGCCGGAATATACGTTTCAGACGGTACCGGAAGGTCAGGTCATCGTCGTGCAGGCCAGGAAAGTCGCTCGAGCCAGAAGGCAGGCGCTCGGGCTAGCAGGATTCCAGCCGAACGAAGACGGAAGAATCAGTTTCGTCAAAGCGCGTCAACTTCCAAGGAGTGTGGATTCGCTACTGCGTCACGACGATCGCGATTTAATGTCTCGGCGCCCGCGCAAACTCTGGTAAATTCGCAGTCGTTACCGCCAAAAACAGCATCAGAATAACGAAGTGATATTAACTCGCCTCGTTTTTTTGCATCGAAAAATTCGTCGATGTGAAAAATTTGGAGTAAGTTTTCTGTCGTAATTGCGCCGGCAAGTTTTTGCCTGCCCGCTCCAGGTGGGGTATGATTTAAGCGAGGCATGCAAAATGTTGTAATGAATCGGTTTAACGCAAGCTCCACAATTCTGCTAAACAATGGCGTGCTAATTCCGCGCCTCGGCTTAGGCGTGTGGAAAATTCCCGACGGCGAGCCGGTGGTCAATGCCGTTTCCTGGGCCTTGCAAGCGGGCTACCGGCACATTGACACGGCGAAAATTAATAGTTAACTTCGAAAAAGCATGGGGAATCCTGAATTTACCAGTCTGGATTTGGGCGGAGATCCGGAAAAGAAAAGAAAAGATAAAGATGAGTCGGGGAAAGAAACCCGACGGGCTTTTTTGCGCAATGCGTTGATCGGGGTCGGGGCCACTGCGGCCGCGGCGGGAGGTTTTGGCTTGGCCAGCAAGTTTTTAGGCAAGGAACAAACTCGCGACAAGGAACAAACTCGCGACATAGAACCGCCTCCTGTGGAGCTGGTGGAAGACAGGCGGGCATACAAAAACGGGGACACCATAGATACCCAAGCCGGCGCGGTTTCGGTGGAAGGGTGGAAGCTCGTGTTTGACGATCTGGGCATGAAACGCTTTGCTTGGCACGGGACGGAAAAGGGCCTAGCCGGCTACAGTTTTCGTGTCAAAGATAGCCGGGGTGAGCAGTGGGGACACGTCTCGCATTACTTTTCTGACCAAAACCCGATTTCTTCACAGCCAGCAAATAAAGCGCGAAGACTCGGTTTGGACCATCCTTATTTGCAGTTGTTGCCCGATTTAAAGAATCCGCAAATGACTTTGGATCTTGCCATTTACGACTCTGGTCAAGGCGAGCTTTTGGAGCGGGTTTTGCGTGGAACTAACGAAAGAAAAAAGCCCCAAGCCACGAAAAATTTTCGCCATAGAATCATGCTGGAGCCAAATATTTATCCGCCGCAGGACCGCGAGGACATGCCGCGTGTGTGTTCGGAGTCGAAACTGGACCACAAGCTTTTGCAGCCAGTTCACGAATTGCATCGCATTTTTTCGCAGTTTCAAAAGCCATCGCCCGTGTATGTCGTTGACGGCGTCGCAGAACGAATACCCGGGCAAATATCCAGACGAGACGTAGCCGACCACTACGATCCCGCTTTTACATATGCGGTAGTTTCCTCCCGGCGTTTTACCGATCCAAGATTTGAGCGCGAGGGAGAAGAGGTAGCTTGCCACGAGATCGCGCATAGTGTTGCGCGTAACGCTCAAGCCGAAAAAAAGAGCCTGGCCGCTTGGAAAAAGATGGAGAGCGTTCACGAACAAGTAAGATCTAATACCGCCTTGACCTCGCTTTTCACCGAAGAAGATTACATTAAAAGACCGCACGTTCGGGCACCAGGGCAAGAAAAGCTCGGCCATCCGGAAACTAATCCTGATGAACTGTTTGCTTCCGCACTGGTGGTATTGCGTTATTATGCCAAGGAGTTTTTAAACCGTCTGCAGCAGTTTCCTAGCCGCGAGCGTGCGGGCGCCAAAGCGGCCGCCGCCGGGGTGATTGGTTTTCTGCGCTCGATGAATGCGAACGGAGAAACTCTAAAGCGGTTGTTGCCGGAATTGGAGTCCTTGAAACAAGAGCTTGAATTTTGATTAGCAAAAAATATATATTGCACTGAAATTGGTAAATGCAAAGTCATATATTATGCAAAAGCTTGGAATAAGTTCAACGAAAGAATTAAATAACGGAGTCCAGATCCCCCGCCTCGGCTTAGGCGTGTGGAAAATTCCCGACGGCGAGCCGGTGGTCAACGCCGTTTCCTGGGCCTTGCAAGCGGGCTACCGGCACATTGATACGGCGAAAATTTACGGAAACGAAGTCGGCGTTGGACAAGGTATTAAGGCAAGCGGGATCGCTCGTGAGCAAATTTTTGTCACAACAAAATTATGGCTTTCCGATCAAGGTTACAAAAGCACTTTAGCGGCGCTGGACGACTCGCTTGCGCGCTTGGGACTTTCCTACGTGGATTTGTATCTGGTGCACTGGCCGTTTCCTTACGAGTTTTTGAAGGTTGGTAACAAAAGGGCGGAAACCTGGCGCGCCATGGAAGAACTGCACCGGGCCGGGAAAGCGCGCGCGATTGGCGTGTCGAATTACACCATTGCGCATCTTGAGGAGATGAAATCCTATGCCGCCATTCCGCCGGCAGTTGATCAGGTGGAACTGCACCCGTTTTTATACCAGAAGGAGTTGGTTGACTATTGCAGCAGAAATAAAATTGCCGTGGAAGCTTACTCGCCGCTCGTTCACGGTAAGCGTTTGGACAGTCCCGACGTAGCAAAAATCGCTCAAAAGTATAAAAAGTCCAACGCTCAAATTTTGGTCCGTTGGAGTTTGCAGCACGATTTTGTGGTCTTGCCAAAGAGCGTGCGCAAAGAGCGCATCCAAGAAAATATCAACGTGTTTGACTTTGAGTTGAGTGCAAAAGATATGGAGTTTTTGGATTCCTTAAACGAAAATTATCGCACTTGCTGGGATCCGACGTAAGATTCACATTCCGGGAGTCGCACAAGGGGAATTGGTAGAAAAATAAGAGAACGAGGTAAAAACGGCTTTTGAAAAAAATCGTTTATAGATCTGGCCGTTCCCTTGTTCTGGCTCACCATGCTCTAATTCGCGCGAATTAGAGCATGATTAATTTATTTTATAGAGTCTGCCATAGGCGGACGGGGCGAATCAGAGCATGTGACCTGGTTTGCCCGTTCTCGCCGGGCGTTTTTTGCAATACTTATCCCGAACTGGACTTACGAGTTTTAGTGGTATACTGATTATGCACAAGACAAGGGGGAACAAATGTTGCTTACAGCGCTTTTTTCAGCTCTTCTTACGCTCGGCCTGTCGCTTCTGGCCACCGCTATCGCCGTATTTTCCCCGACCGTCGGCCTGTCGCTTCTGGCCACCGCCATCGCCGTATTTTCCACGACGGTTTATCTGCACCGTGCGGCAACGCACGGCGCGCTTGTTCTGCATCCGTTGGCGCTTTTCGCGTTCAAGTTCGCCACGTGGCTGACGACCGGCATTCGGCCGTGGGAGTGGGTGGCTGTCCACCGCAAGCACCATAGGTTCTCCGACGTGGACGGCGATCCGCACAGTCCGTATCTGGCGGGTTTTTGGCAGATCCAAGTTGGGAACGTGTTTTGGTACGCAAGAGAAGCGCGGAACAGTGAAACCGTTCGCGCGTTCGCCGGCGACATTCTGGCCGCGCGCACTTGGCTTGATCGGCGCGTGTTCGCGCACGGCACAATCGGCGTGTTGCTCGGCCTGGCCCTGCTTTGCTGGTTCTTGGGTCCTCTGCGCGGGCTAATCGCAGGCGCGATTCATCTGTTTTTATATGTTTTCGTGCTCTCCAGCTCGGTTAACGGCCTGTGCCACTCCCGACATCTGATCGGCTACCAGAATTATCCCGGCCAGCATGTGGTCACGGTGTTCAACAACTGGTTGGTGGCGATTTTTACAGCCGGCGAGGGCTTCCATCAGAATCACCACTGGAAGCAGTCGCTGGCTCGCTTTGGGCATCGTTGGTTTGAAGTCGACTTCGGCTGGTGGATGATCTGGATTTTGGAAAAGATGAAACTCGTCACCAAAGTCGTGCGCTTCCGACCCGTTTACGCTCGCTAGTGTTTCTAGCGGGTTTTTTTATCAGCCTCCGCCTGCATCCACGGGCTTGCCCGTGGATGCAGGCGGTACGAGCTGACTTAAGATAATTAAAACATCGATATCTAGCTTCGGCCGATTCCAAGGTTATTAGGCTGATAAACCCAGCTCTTTGGTATCAAAGGGCTGGGTATGGATGGCATCACGGCTTCTTGACCGTCCGAATCCGCCTTTGGCGGAGAAGGAGGTTAGCCGTGGGGTTCCATATAAAAAAACACCCATCAGACAAATGGGCGGTTTGAAACTTGCTAAAGGGAAAAGGGCTGTCCCGCTCACCCGGCAGTCGCTCGTTGCTCTTGCAGAAAGCTGAAACTGAAGTCGTACTGCGTGCGGTGAGGGATACCAACAAAAAAGACCGAAAGCGTTCTCGGTCTGCGCGTTTGCGATGTTGCCACGATCGGGCTAGTGGGGGTTGGGGAGCGCTTGACAAGTTATTATTTTGGGTATATATTCAAAACAATAAAGGGCGGTCGGCCCCTAGCTTTATTAAAAAATGAAAGGAAAATCAATATGTTTGGAAACGGAATGTGCTACGGGCGATACTGTGCTCCTTACGGACTGGGTTCAAAAAAAGACCAGACGGCTTTCCTGGAAGAGCAAGAAAAGATATTGGAAGCCAAGCTGGCCACGATTCGGCACATGAAGGAGTCGGTAAAGTCCTCCAAAGACGATGATAATTAAAAGGAAAGCCCAAGCAACGGCCTCTCTTTTATCCGCCTCCGCCCATTCGACTTACGCTCCCTTCGACTTGCGCCCGAGGGCGTTTCCGCCCGAAGACCCTCGTCTTGACGAGGGATGAAGGGCGGTAGGGATGAGGCACGAGAAGTTTTACCATCGTCAGCTTCGGCGCCCGTCCTCCGTCCGCCTTAGGCGGACTACACAAGGATGGAGATTCCCCGCCAGAGGCGGGCAGGCGCACGAGATCCGAGGCGGATAAACCCAGCTCTTTGGCATCAAAGGGCTGGGTATGAGGTACC
>JACQJK010000075.1 GCA_016205055.1 Candidatus Doudnabacteria bacterium | reverse complement strand
GCCCCGTCCGCCTCTGGCGGACTGGGGGCGAACAAAAGAATAGTCAGAGGTTGTTGGCTAATGAGCAACTGACATGGTGTGGCTAAAAACATTAAAAAAAATTAATAGAGGCCTAATCCGCGCTGTGGGTTATGCTGGGTAAACAGTTCAATGAAGAAACAGCTGTTCAGGAATGCCAAAACGGCAACTTATCGGCTTTTGGCGATCTTTATGACGCTTATATTAGAAAAATTTACGCTTTTGTCTATTACCGCACTCACCACAAGCAGACGGCGGAAGACTTAACTAGCCGCGTATTTATTAAAGCGCTTGAGAATATTTCCAGCTATAGTTCCGCTAAAGGCACTTTCTCAACTTGGTTGTATCGGATCGCAAGAAACCAGGTTATCGACCATTACCGGACAGTGCGAACGAGCGCGGATATTGCCGACGCGTTTGACTTGGCCGGCAAGGACAATGTTGAACGCGATCTGGACGTAAAAATCGAGCTGGAAAAAGTTTCGCGACTTTTATCAGAATTAACTCCGGAGCAGCGCGATTTGGTCATTATGCGGGTTTGGGACGGGCTTTCCTACCGAGAAATTTCTCATGTCCTGGGGAAATCCGAAGACGCTTTAAAGATGAGTTTTTCCAGAGTGATCGGCAAACTTCGCTCGCCCGCATCCTTGGTTTTGTCTTTTCTTCCCTTTTTGTCTGACAAGATTTAAGCCGCAAAGGAAAATTCACTGTTACCGTTCGAACTTGTCTGCGTAGTAATTTTAGAGGGAAGTAAATTTTTAAACATTGTTTATGAAAGACTTAAAAGAACAAATTGAAGCTATCGTGCGTGACCTTTATGCCGCGGATCCCGGCTTGATGGCTCACGACAGGATTGTGCGGCAGGTCGTTGCCGAGCTGTTGTCGGCAAAACCCCAAGCGATCCTAGATGAAGGTTTTCAAAGTCGTTTGCGGACATCGCTGTTAAGCAGGATTTCCGCAAGGAGCGAATCGCAGACCGGTCTTGAGCGCTTATTTATTTTATTCAGGGCGAGAAAATTAAATTTAGTTTTAACCTCCGCGCTGACCTTGCTTTTGGTGATCGCCGGAGCATGGTATTTCAGCTCAAATTCAGGCCAGCTCCGACTGGCCGAGCAAAGGACGGGCGAATCATCAAGGACAAAAATCGTCAAGCTCGCCGATCGCGCTTTTGGCAAGTTGGCCGTTTCTGACCAGGGCCGTGGCGGCGGAGGGACCAGTGGTCCGGTAGTAGAGGAAAAAATGGACGCCGGATTAGAAAGTCCGCTTGCCTTGGAAAGCGCCCAGGTGGCGCGGCCGCAAAGCGGCGGGGGAGCCGGCGTTGGGTCAGAAATCGTTGTATATCAACCCTTTCGATTCGTTTATCGCGGAGAGGAAGTGACGCTTGATAAAAAAGAAGTATCAGTGCTGAAAAAACAGCCCTTTGGCCAAGATTCATTCCTGCTCGGTTCAATTCTTTCGGCTTTGCGATTCGTTCCTTTCGATTTGGCGAGTTTTTCCTTTGACCGGCTGCAATATGTGTCGCTTGCGCAAGACCAAGAGTTCGGATACGTCGTCAGTGTTGATTTTGAAAACGGCGCAGTGTATATTAGCCCGAATTGGAACAAGTGGCTAGCGGCCCAGCCGCAATGTCAGGATCAGGAGTGCTTTGAGCGCAAGCGCATCAGAGTTGACCAAATTCCCGATGATGAAACCCTGATTCGCACGACAGACGAGTTTTTGGCACAATACGGCATTGGTCGGTCGGCTTTTGGGCAGCCAAAAGTACAAAATCAATGGCGAATTGATTACGAGAAGTCACTCGATAAGCAGGCATGGTATTTGCCGGAAGTAATAAGCGTAGTTTACCCGGAAATGATCGATGGCCAGGAAGTCTATGACGAGGGCGGGAACCTAAGCGGGCTTTGGGTGAACGTGAACGTGCGGGTTAAAAAAGTTTCCGAACTTTACGGATTGACATCCCAAAATTACCAAAGTTCCTTGTACGAAGCGGAAACCGATTTTTCCAGAATTGTTTCGATTGCTGAAAACGGCGGCTTTCGCGGGGGATTTGCAGGCGATCCGGGGGGAAGGACGGAAGTTGAGCTTGAAACACCGGTAGAAAAACTTGTAAAAATTTGGAACTGGCAAGACGGCAAAAGCGAAGAACTTCTGGTGCCTGCGCTGGTTTTTCCGGTCAAGCCCAAGGAGTTTCGCGACTATTACCTCCCCCCCTATGTCGTCGTCCCGCTGGTTAGCGATTTGTTGGAAAATGTCAATGACGGCCCTGTGAAGATCATGCGTTGACTCTTCTGTCATCAAATCCCCTTGTATTGCCAAGGGGTTGTTTGTTTATCAAATTCTCGCAAAGACTTCCCTAAATTGTTGCGCATGGTTATAATGACTTTGATTTATATATGGCTCAAGAAACCAATACTACTCAAAACGTAACGCACGGTGTGTCGATAGTTTCCCTGCTTAAAATCGTCGCGGTTTTTTTTGCATTTTACTTTTTGTATCTGGTGCGGGACATTATTTTATTGCTGGTTATCGCGATGATTTTGGCGTCAGCTCTGACCCCCTTGGTCGAGTGGTTGTATCAGCGAGTGAAGTTTCCCCGCGGCCTGACCGTGGTGCTGGTTTACGCGGTTGTTATCGGTTTGATGGTTTTAGCTTTCAGCTTCATTGTTCCGCGGCTCATCGCCGAGTTTGCCGAACTGGGACAAAGTATCGAAACTTTCCGATTGCGCTATGAATCCGAGGGCTCCGCGGTTTTTAGGTATCTTGAGCCGCTTGGCTTAGCCGAGTCCCTTAAAACCCTGGGTTCCACCCTTAATAGCTTTACTTCGGAAATATTTTATAAAACCCTCGGCGTTTTTTCCGGAATCTTCCGGGTTATGGCTTTGCTGGTGATGTCTTTTTACTTTGTGATCCAGCAGAACGCGATGAAAGATTTTATTAAATCCTTAGCGCCGATCGAGTACCACGAACGGATCTCCGCGGTGGTTCATAAAGTCCAGCGCAAGCTGGGGGCTTGGCTTGTTGGTCAGCTGTCGCTGATGGCGATAATTTTTTTACTTACCTTCTTGGGCTTGAGCATTTTACAGGTGAAGTATGCCCTGGCGTTGGGGTTATTAGCGGGAATTTTGGAAATCCTTCCTTATCTTGGACCGTTCTTGTCCGGAATACCCGCCGTGTTAATCGCGCTTCTACAGTCGCCTTTGCTTGCGATTTTGGTGGTGATTCTCTACACCGTCATTCAGCAAACCGAAAACTACTTTCTTACCCCAAAAATTATCGGCAAGAGTATCGGCGCCAATCCTTTGGTGGTGTTGATTGCGCTGCTGATTGGGTTTAAGATCGCCGGGTTTATCGGGATGCTGATAGCCGCGCCGCTGGTGGCCGTGGGCACGGTAATTTTGGATGATTACAACGACCACAAGCGCACTGAAAGTTAAGTCGGCTTGATTATGTCTGGCGTTCTTTATGTCGTGGCCACGCCCATAGGCAATCTTGAAGACATTACTTTGAGAGCTTTACGGATTCTCAAAGAGGTTGATGTGATCGCTTGCGAAGATACCAGACGAACAAAAATTTTACTGGATCGCTATCAGATTTCCAAGCCGCTGGTTTCTTACCACCGGCACTCCGGTTTACCAAAGATCGACCAATTATTGAGTGAGCTCGCTTCTGGCAAGAGCATTGCGTTGGTCACTGACGCCGGCACACCGGGCATTTCCGATCCGGGAGGGTTATTGGTGAAAAAAGCCGTCGAACAAAATATAAGTGTGGTGCCGGTCCCGGGAGTATCGGCGCTTCTCGCTGTGGCTTCGGTGGCCGGGATTGCGATGGATAAGTTTCGTTTTGTCGGTTTTCTGCCGCATAAGAAAGGGCGGGAGAAAATTATAAAATCAATTTCAGAATCGGACACTCCCGTGATTTTTTATGAATCGTCACATCGCATTTTAAAAACGCTTTTGGCGTTTAGTGGCTCGGGGGGATATTTGGTTGTGGGCCGGGAGCTGACGAAAAAGTTTGAAGAGATTGTGCGGGGGCCGGCGCAAGAAGTTTTTAAACATTTCCAAAATCAGAAGATTTTGGGAGAATTTGTGATTATTTTTTCTCCGCATAATCGCTGAAAATTATATGTATGCCCGAGGTTCCCGGATTTGATAAGGGTTTGTGCGCGCACGGAAATTTTTTCGGCTCTTGCCCTATTTGCAATCCGCAAAAGGCCGACCCGAAGCTGGAAGATCACGAGCGACGGGCGCGGGAGCTTTTGGAAAGAATTGAGAAAGAACGCTTCGCACTCTCGATGACCCGGGGATTCATGGCATTAAAGAACGCATTCGAAAATTAGGTTTTGTGTCGATCGGGAGCGAGGAATGTTGCAGCGGCCACCCCCAAGACCAACAAGATTTGGACAGGGAGGGCAGGGTATTATTTGATGATGAAGCAACCAATCCCCACGCCCAGGGTTATTTGAATTTACGCTACGACGCTTCCGATCCGCGTTCGGCTCAATTTCACGACGCTTTCCGCAAGATCAGAGCGGTTTCCTGGGGTTACGAAGCGCGGCATGACAGTCACGGCATTAGAAGCGAAATGGCGGAACAACAGGATTTGCGCGGAAATTTGAATTTGGAGCAGATAAGAGGAGTGAACAGCACTGATTCACCTCCGGCAAGTTTAGAGTGGCTCAAGCGGCAAGCGAAGGCGGCTGCGGAAGAGCAAGCAGGACTGGTTTCCGTCCTCTATGAAATTCGCACCAAAGCAAGGCCGGAGCTGGTAAAACCCGGCACTACACCGCCGGGGCAGCAGGCCGAGGTCTTAGCCAGGTTTTGGAGCGAGGTTGGCGGGGTGATTCAAAGATACGAAGCCGCGCCCGTGCCGGAAAAGCTGGAGCCCTGGTACTTCGCTGTCCGCTCCCGTTACGGGAAAATGGAACTTACCCATCAATCCTTTGCCGGCTATGCGTCGGAGATTGAAAAACGCTCGGCCAGCGATGGATAATACACCGCAGGCGCAGAGG
>JACQJK010000077.1 GCA_016205055.1 Candidatus Doudnabacteria bacterium | reverse complement strand
GCTGCAATCTCCGGTGATTTTCGGTTCGGCCAAACCCGTGCCGGTTAACTATGCTAATTTAAAGTCGCCCAAACGCGACATGGCGTTGGTGGCGCTTGCCGGACCGGGTTCGAATTTTTTACTGGCGATTGCCTGTTCTTTGCCTCTGCGCTTCGGCGTGTTCGGATTTGAAACGCCCGGAGGAGCGTTTTTGCTCCAAGCCGTAATTCTCAATGTAGTTTTGGGGGTGTTTAACTTGATTCCCTTTCCCCCGCTTGACGGCTCGAAAGTTTTGGCCGGTTTGCTTTCTGAAAAATACTTACCCGTGCTTTTTTCCCTGGAGCGTTACGGATTCGTGTTGATTATCGTACTGCTGTTTAGCGGAATTTTTGGACTCGTACTGCTGCCCGTGCTGAATATTTTTTTAAAGCTTTTTGTCGGGGTCACGCTTTAAGGCGGCTATAATTTCTTGACAGATTTAAGTCGAACAGTTATTATGCCAGCAACTGAATTAGAAACCTCCGTTTTTAATAGACAAAAACGGAATTTCCCGAAATTCAGTCGCAGTATCCGGGAAGTATCATCCGCCTAAGGCGGATAAACGCCACAACGGTTTCTGGCGATCCACCTCCGTCCGCCCCAGGCGGACTACGGAGGACCATTTCCCATCTATCGGACTGTTCCGATATAAGGGCTAGTGGAAAGGACCCTACGAACTTTACGCTAACAAGGGGTACCGGAGCAGCGAGCGGCAAAAATCCCACTTTTTTTGCGCGGATTTTTTTGTTAACTGGATCATTTATACTTATTTTACCGAGCCGACGAATTTACTTCGCGGCGAGGTTTTAGGAAAGGGGAAGCATCGAAAGGGGAAAACCCCTTTGGGGTTTTCCCCTTCGAGTAACATGCCGACCATCAATCAACTGGTGCGCAAGGGCCGAAGCAAACAAATCCGCAAGTCCAAAGTTCCGGCGCTGACCTATGCTTTAAACTTATTAAAACAGCGACCGGTGCATTTGCCGAAAGGATCGCCGTTTAAGCGCGGGGTTTGCCTCAAAGTCTATACCACCACTCCCAAAAAGCCGAATTCGGCTTTGCGCAAAGTGGCCAAGGTGCGTCTTACCAACGGCGAGGAAGTTATCGCTTATATTCCCGGCATCGGTCATAATTTACAAGAACACTCTGTGGTATTGATTCGCGGGGGGCGGGTTAAAGATCTTCCCGGAGTGCGTTATCATGTGATTCGCGGCAAGCTCGACACCACGGGCGTGGAAGGCCGCAAACGCGGCCGCAGCAAGTATGGAGCAAAGCGCGCGTAGATTTCCAGACATTATTTTTCTCCCCTTGTGAGGGGAGATGTCCGCCAGAGGCGGATAAAGAGATAGACAGACCTCTCCTCTGACTCCTCTCCTCCCGCCGACGCCAAGGCTTTGGCGGGCAGGCGTCAGGAGAGGAGGACCAAATAAGGAAAGGATATTATGCCTCGTAAATCCCGAGCTTACAAACGACACCCGGTTGAGCCAGACTCGCGTTTTAACAACGTTAAGGTGGCGAAGTTTATCAATTACGTGATGGAACGGGGGAAAAAAAGCGTTGCCGAAAAGATCGTTTACCAAGCGCTTGACCAAGTCAAGGAAAAGCTCAAGAGCGAGCCCCGACAAATTTTTGAGGCGGCCTTGAAAAACGTTTCCCCGGTCTTGGAAGTGAAAGGCCGCAGAGTGGGAGGCGCTAACTACCAAGTGCCGGTGGAAGTTTTTGAACCGCGGAAAACGACTTTGGGCATGCGTTGGTTGATCGGCGCCGCGCGCCGGAAAAAGGGCAAGCCGATGTCCATAAAGCTCGCAGAAGAGATTTTGGACGCTTACAACAAGCAAGGGGCGGCGTATAAAAAAAGAGAGGACACGCACCGCATGGCCGAAGCCAACAAGGCCTTTGCGCATTTTGCTCGGTTTACGCGGCGCCGAAAGTTTTAAATTTTTATTTTTATGCCCCGCGAGTATTCAATCGACGCCACCAGAAATATAGGCATTATTGCTCATATTGACGCTGGCCCCAGCAGTAGATCCACCTTCGGCGGATCACTACGGGGCTGCGC
>JACQJK010000076.1 GCA_016205055.1 Candidatus Doudnabacteria bacterium | reverse complement strand
TTCGGGGGTTCGAGTCCCTCACCGCCCAAATGGAATTTTGCAAATTTTTTTGAAGTTGGCAGGGAGCTACTCGTCTGTTTTTTTTCAAAAAATGTTTGCGCGCTTTCAATTATTAGCTGTTCTAACACTCATTGGTAAACTGCTGCTGCAATGAAAAACTTTACTTCCAAAATTTTGATCGGCTTGGCCGTGTTATTAGTTTTAGGAGGAGTAGTGTATTTTGTTTTCAGTGCCAGCCGAGATCGGGTTCAAGATAAATCATTTGAAAATGGCGGCGAAGTCCTAAACAAGCTGGCGGGCGCATACCAAGATATCAAAAGTTTCGAAATAGTCGGTCAAGCCAATTCCTTGGAACTGGCAGGATTTGAGGGCAGGATCGCGACAAATTTTACCGGGCAAATCATTTTACCCCAAACTTTAAGGACTAAAAGTGTTGTTGCAGACGTTACAAAGAGCGAAAGCCGGGGCACCGAAACAAGGAATTATACTAAAGAAACGATTGTAGCGCATGGTAAAATTTTTGAAAGAGGTGAATACGGCGGCAAAGAGATTGAATGGGAATTAACAGAAGTCATGGACAACCCCTTGTCTAAAAAGTATGGAGTGGACGATTCTGTCAAATTTAAGAAGGCCACTTCGTGGCTTACTCTCGATTATGCCGACACCCTGACTTACGTGGGAAAAGAAAATAATACTTATCACTACAAAGTCGTCACTAAAAAATTAAGCCTAGGCGAAGCCGTAAACTTAGTTGAAAATAATTTTTTCATTACAGTTGGGCCTGGAACCAGAGGGGGCGGCTCGTTGAGCCAAGGGGATATATGGATTAACGACAAATTTCAGATAATAAAAGAGAAATATTTAATTCCTAGTTATGCGAGTGAGGAAGACCGCGTAACATACCATAAACAAGAAAAAGAGGGTTTGGAAATCGAGGTTCAATATTTAAATTACGATAAATCATTTGACATCAAACAGCCGATTGACACCTCGGCAATCGACGAGTTCTATCAGCAGATTGAAGAAGGGAAAGATCCAGAACAGGCAGCAAAAGAATATAGAGAAAAACTATTTGCCCAAAGACCGGATTTGGCCTCCCAAGAACGCGACAACAGAAGGTTTAATGATATGATGATCCAAACATATTCAATGCTTGAATTTTATCGCGACTCTAACGACGGATACCCGGCTTCTTTAGGCGAATTAGGCGAATTGCAATATGGCATTGGAAAAACCCCAACAGCGCCGACACCGGCGGATGGCAATTGTTCGGAGGAACAGAATCAGTATAAATATACAAGAACCGGTCCAAACAGTTTTCAATTGACTTTTTGTCTGGGCAGTGAAAGGCCGCCGTTGCCTGCGGGATTCCAAACCATGACCGAAAAGGGTATTGCTTGCATTGGCGAGCCGCAAGATAAACCTTATTACTGCTTACCCTCAAATAGTACTACTCCATAATTTTTAGACGGTATGTCAGTTTCACTGACACGAAACTCGGCGGCGGCGAAAGCGAGGACGGGGCGGGTCCGCCTCGGGCGGAGTCCCCACACCCGTTCGGCTGAGCTCACGGCCGAAGCCCCTTTTCTTCCCGCCCCGCCCGAACGCAGTCAGAGTTGTTGTGGCGCGCGGAGCGCGGCCATCTGTCAGTTTTTAGAAATTTTTGCTAAAATAGGTTTGGGCGTGATTGTAAAGCCGAAAAAAATTCACTATAGACGAAAAAATCGTTTCTTTAGCTTCAAGCCGCAAATTTCTTTGTCAATTTTTGTTTGATATGCTATAATATTGCCACAGTCGAACTTTAATTGAAATAAATAACAACGGCACAGGTTTTACCCTTCGGTTTTCGCGTGAAGATGTGGGGACTTGTGGAAAAAAGGGAAAAATATGGCGGGAAAAGAGAAAATTTTAGTAGTCGAAGATGAGGAAATTCTGCTCGCTGCCCTGCGGGAAGAGTTGGCGCAAGGCGGGTATGAAACCGAGGGCGCTGCGGACGGGGAAGAGGGTTTGAGCAAGGCAAAATCCTTCAAACCCGATTTGATACTTTTGGATCTGGTCATGCCGAAAATGGACGGCATGCAGGTCTTAAAGAAATTAAAAGAAGACCCGGCAACCAGCAATCTTGCCGTGGTTATCCTCACCAATCTTTCCGACTACGAGCGGATTTCAGAGGCGCTGTCTTTAGGCGCCAAGGATTATTTGGTAAAGGCCAACTATTCTCTTTCCGACCTTTTGGATAAGGTAAAAACCGTTCTGTCTCGAAAAAAAATCGCTAACGCGGGTAATGTTAACGCGGGTCAGTAAAAAATATTTTTAAAGTATGGCCACACGAGAGCAATATCAGGAGTTGATGAGCGAGATCGTCAATAAGCAGATGACGGTTTTGGGTCCGGACGTCGCTTTGCAGAAAGCCCTGCAGGTTCCAGGGCTAAAGGTGGACAAAACCGGCAAAGTTTCGAGCATCACCGGTGACGAACAGGAGATTCTGCAGCACCTGATTAACGTTTACATTGAACTTTCGGGCGCCATCGTAAAAAACATCCTTAATCCGGTTTTTGAGAAGTATCCGGACATCAGCGTTAAAATAAAATAACTAGGACTTACGGGATTGCAACTCCTAATAACATACTTTATGTCAATGCGCCGTTCTCTCTCTCTGCCGGCCGGCTCGTTCCGCCCGCACCGTTTTTGGTCTGTAATATGTCTATTGGTTTTTTTGTCCGCCCCGGCCTTCGCTCAAGCGCGCTCCACCACCGAAACCCGCTTTGAAGTAACTCAATTTGTCGGCGGCTTGCTTTTAGTGGCCGTTTTGATCGGAGTTTTTTTCAACCTTTGGAAAACCACAAAGGTGTACGGGGGTATAATCGGGCAGGGGCTAAGAAGGATCGGGATTGGTATTGTGTTTTTGGCGATTGAAGCGATTGACCGCGTCGCCGAAAATTTCTCCGGTTATGGCATCGTCGCGGGCCTAGTCGGCAGAGATTACAATATTTTCACCCACGATTTCATTTTACTGCTCGGTTTGTTCTTTATTAGCATGGGCTTTGTTAAATTTTCTTCGGTGCTGAAGTCTTAAACGCAAACGCTTAATTAAAGATGAGCGCGACTTTCAGCTTGTTTAACTTTATTTTCGTTTTGGGTATTTTTACGGTCGTAGTGGTTACGATTTTTTTGTTTGAGTACCGTCGTTTAAGAAAAAACTTGATGGTCCGCGAGCAGGAAATGACCCGAAGAATGTATCAGTTGTCCATTCTGCGCGAGCTGGGGGAACGAATCGGCTACTCTTTGAAAATCGATCAGATCGTGGAGGTGATTTCCGGATCGTTGCGTCGGTTGCTGGATTACTCCACCGTTTCCTACATGCTTATTTCCACCACCGCAGAGGGCAGGACGAAGATCGCTTTCAACATCAACCTTGAAAAACCGGTGCACAAAAAGTTCATCGAAGCGGTAAAGCTTATTATGCTGGATTCTTTGAACACGCTGATGAGCTCTAATTTTGCGTCCCAAGACGTCGAGGAAACGGTTTCGGGAACCGTTACCGACCCGACCAGTCAGGAAAACGTCGGCTCTTTTTTCAACGTGCCGGTCGCCATCGGCGGAAGCGTTGTCGGGGTGCTGAACATTGCTTCCACCGAGCGGGGGTTATACCGCGGCAAGGAGGTGGAGATACTTTATACCATTATGAACCAGGCCTCCGACGCCGTGAGTAAACTGGAGCAGGTTTTAAAGATAGAGAAAGGGAAATTGAATTCCATGGTAGCAAGCATGGCCGACGGCGTTTTGATGATCGACAAGCAAAAACAGCTTATTGTTGTTAATCCGGCGGCCAAGTTAATGCTGGGCATTGAAAAGCCGAGTTTAAATATTTTTGACGTTCTGGAAGTGGTTTCGGAGCAATTTGACTTTCGCACAAAACTGGAAGAAAGCATCAATTCTGACAAATTAGTTGTCGTGCCTTCTGTCAATTTAGGCAACCATGTTTCGCAGGTGCTCATTTCCCCGGTTAAGGACGAGTCCAATAACTTATTAGGGTCGGTGATTATTTTTCACGACATTACCAGGGAAAAGGAACTGGAGAAGATGCGCGAGGATTTTACCAATATGATGGTGCACGAATTGCGCTCGCCGTTAACCGGCATTCGCAGTATTGCCAGTTTGTTGCTGAACGATAAAGTCAAATCCGATCAAAACAAGTATGCTGAATTCGTGGGTTTGATTTCCTCGAATTCCCAGGACATGCTTGGCTTGGTGAACGACCTGTTGGACGTGGCGAAGCTCGAGTCGGGCAAGTTTCAGATCCTAAAAAAGCAGTCAGACATTCACGCGCTGATCGAGCAGAGGATCGCTTCTTTCCGGTCGCTTGCCGAGCAGGGAAATTTAACCTTAACCCAGAAATTGTCTTCCCAACTGCCCGCGATGGTGGAACTTGATGAACATAAAATTTCTCAGGTTCTGAACAATTTCATTTCCAACGCTATCAAGTTTACCAGAACGGGCGGGTCGATTGTTGTTTCCGCTTTTCTCTTGCCGGCCGGCAAGGACTTGGCGCAACAGATAGTGGAACAGCAGCTGATCTGGCCCGGGATCAAGCGCGGGGCCAGCTTTCCCAAGCCCCAGCTGGTTATTGCCGTAACCGATTCCGGTTTGGGAATCAGCGGGGACAAAATCAGCAAGCTGTTCAATAAGTTCGTTCAGCTGGAGAACGTGGCCACCTCGGAAAAGAAGGGCACGGGTTTGGGTTTAGTGATCTGCAAAGGCATTATCGAAGCGCACAAGGGCAGTATTGGAGTATACTCTGAAGAAGGGGAGGGAAGCACGTTTTATATTACCCTGCCGGTTAGCTAGTCATATTGAGGTCATCTAAAAACCCCATTTTGTCTGCAATTTCAGCTTTTCGGCTGCAAATGCTTCATCGGAATTCGCCGTAATACTGCGATTACGTCTTCATTCCGCTTCAGCATTTTCG
>JACQJK010000072.1 GCA_016205055.1 Candidatus Doudnabacteria bacterium | reverse complement strand
GTCGGGGCGGCGACCGAAACGGAAATGAAAGAGAAAAAGTACAAAATCGAAGACGCGCTTAACGCCACCAAAGCGGCTGTGGAAGAGGGGATCGTGCCGGGAGGCGGCGCGGCCTTGCTTAAAACCATCGCGGCTTTGGAAAGTTTAACGGTTGCCGACAATGAGAAGATCGGCGTGCATATCATTAAGCGCGCGATTGAGTCCCCGTTCCGGCAGATCGCGGCCAACGCCGGCAAGACGGACGTGTCGGATATCTTGCGCGGCGTGGTTGATGGCGACCGGAACACCGGTTATGATTTCAACACCATGGAGTTGAAGGACATGGTTAAATCCGGAATTGTTGATCCTTTAAAAGTGGTCAGGACGGCGCTGGAAAACGCCGCCTCGATTGCGGCCACGGTGCTCATGACGGAAGCCGTGGTGACTGACAAGCCGGAGAAAAAGGATCGCGGCGGCGGTATGGGCGGCATGGGCGATATGGGCGGCATGGGTGGGATGGAGATGTAAGCATGGGAATTCCGAACCAAGAATACAGAGTTTGAGGAATATAACTACAGGCCGGGGTTGTTTCCCGGCTTTGTTGTATCAGAGGGCTTGATAATTTATAATTTGGTTATGGTAGAGGACAGAGAAAACTGGGACACTTTTGAACCGACCCCTCGTCTGGATAAGCCCGAGCCGGAGAATTTAAACTTTGCGGTGAGGGATTTTCGCAGCGCGGTTTACCGGTTCGCGTCTATGCTCGCAGAGAACAGAAAAAAGGGGCTGCTTGGGCCTCAAAATCCAAAGGAATTTCCTGAACAGTTTCGCCGCGTGCTGGATCTGGGTCGTAAGCTGCCTAAAAAAATCCGCGATGAAAACTTGGCGGATCTTAAAGCCAAATTTCCTCATTTGCCGATTGAAGAAATCTAATTTAGGAGTTCGTGTATCAATCGAATCTATGAAGTACCGAATGTCTGCCAAAAGCGGATCTGCCTCCGGCAGAAAAAAGCTGTTCACTTCCGAATCCGTCACCGAAGGCCATCCGGATAAACTCTGCGACCAAATCTCCGACGCGATTTTGGATACGATTTTAAAAGACGACCCGCGCGGCCGAGTGGCGGTGGAGGTATTGCTGACCAACGGTGTGTGCGTGGTGGCCGGAGAAATCACCACCAAAACCTACGTGGATATTCCCAAAGTCGTGCGCTCGGTGGTTCGGGACGTCGGTTACACCAACGCCGAATACGGTTTCCACTGGGAAACTTCCGGAGTGATGGTGGCAATTCAAGAACAGTCCGGTGACATCGCGCGGGGCGTTGATTCGTTCGTCAAAGGGAAAGGCGGCGAGATCATCAAAGAGGACCTGGAGAACTTGGGGGCGGGTGACCAGGGTTTGATGTTTGGTTTGGCAACCGACGAAACCAAAGAGTATATGCCCCTGCCCATTGTTTTGGCTCACAAACTGGTCCAGCGCTTGGCGCAAGTCAGGAAAGCGGGGATTGTCAGGGGCTTGCGCCCGGACGGAAAATCGCAAGTCACCGTGGAGTATTCGGCCGATAAGCCCAAGCGTGTGCATACGGTGTTGATTGCGGCCCAGCATAATCCTGACGTTGACCAAGAAAGGTTGAAGCAGGAAATCACCAAGCAAGTCATAAAAAAGGTGATTCCCGCCAAGCTGCTTGATAAAAAAACCAGATTTCTGGTTAATTCCACGGGCCGGTTCGTCAAAGGCGGGCCGCAGGGCGACACCGGGCTTACCGGCCGCAAGATCATCGTGGATACGTACGGGGGCACGGGGCGGCACGGCGGCGGATGTTTTTCCGGCAAAGACCCGTCCAAGGTGGATCGTTCGGGAAGCTACATGGCCCGGTACGTGGCCAAGAACTTGGTCGCGGCGGGATTGGCAAAAAAACTGGAAGTGCAAATCGCTTACGCCATTGGCGTGCCGGAGCCGTTGAGCGTCCGGGTGGACACCTTCGGCACGGGCAAGATTGCGGAGGACGCGATTGTTGATATTATCGCTCGAGTTTTTGATTTGCGTCCGGGAATGATTATTAAAAATTTGGATTTGCGCCGCCCGATTTACCGCCAAGTCGCCGCTTACGGCCATTTTGGCCGCAATGATTTGAAACTTCCTTGGGAGAAAACAGACAAAGTCAGAGAAATCCGCAAGCTCGCTTCCATAAAATAACCCAAAAACATGAAAGCAGGGGCTAACCCCGTTTAGACTTTGGTCTAGGCGGGGTTGACCCCGTAATATAACCTCGATAATTCTCAATCGGCCCTTTTTCATTTTGGGTTAATTTTGGGTTTTGAAATTTGTGTTTTTGCCCCCCAGCCCCTTTAGAAAAGAATTAAAACAAAAGACCATCGAGGTTGATATACGGGGTTGACTTTTTTTTTAGTTTCGATATACTGTAGCAGTCTATTCAGGAGGTTCCATGCAAGGTCCTAAGGTGGTGGTACTTGTGCCGCTTGAGGCACAGAGGAGTGTTGCGGAAAAAGTAGCTCTCCGGGCCCGTCGGCCGATGAGTTTTTGGAAAGACAAGGCCGCGCCGTTTGCTGTCGCCGCGCTGTTTGTGTTCGTGGTCGCCCGCCTGCTGGACTGGACCTTTGAGCCCTTTGCGCCAAAGCGAATGGAGTTTCAGTTGTATCTACTCATATTCGGCGGGCTCGCCCCCTTGCTTTTCGGAATCGGCTACCGGCTTTTGCAGGCTCGGCAGAAAGTCTGGTATCAGTGTTTCGTCCGCGGCCTGGGAATTGGGGGGGTGGCAATGGTGTTTTACCCTCCGGCGTACATCTGGATCTATGCCCTCGCGGTCGGGTTTTGCTTCTGGGGCGCATTTCTGGTTGGCCACGTCGTCGGCGGGTGGCTGGCTTTCCTGCGGGATTGCTTGGTCGATCCCGAAACCTAGATTGTACACGTTCCAAGCATCAAGGAGCGTGTTTTTTGTTGGATAAAAATAGCTTTGTTAAGCAAAATAAACACGAGAATATGAGTTTATCCTTGACAAAATTATAGCAATATGCTATCATATGTTTTCACACTTAATTTTTCTTCCTTTACAATTTCATAAATTTTGGTTCTGCAAATCTTAACAGGAGTATTTGCAGAAAAGCGACAAACGCTCTACGGGTAAGTATTTTGCTCTTTTCAAAACAATTTCTCCTGTAGAGCGTTTTTCGTAAAAAAGTTTGGCGGCAGTATCGAGAGCCCCCAATCCTCCTTCGTCCGCCAGAGGCGGACTGCGGAAGGACGGGCAGGAGAGGCACAAAATATTTTTTTAGGCCTTTTACTCCGCGGACTCTCGGTTTTGAAGCTAAACCTCACCCGCCCTCTCCTTTGTAAGGAGAGGAGACAAACCCATTTATTCTCTTTAATTCAGCAAGCGCTTGGTGAATGAAATCTAACCGCTTAAGGATAGTGAGCCCCTAACAGGAGAGGGAAAATCACAAACAATCCGCCTATGGCGGATCCCCTTACTCCCTTGGAGGGACTCACCATTGTTAAGCGGTTTTTCTACAGGAGGACGCCATGTCGAGCACAGAAGGTGCCCGGGGTCTGACCCTGGGCTCGGTCCTGGTGTTCGCCGGCGCGGTGGCTGTATTCGTGCAGGTAATCCTGCCGAAAGTGCAGGAATTCATCCACTGGCTGAACACCGTTGTAAAGTGAGGAAGCCCGCGCTTCCTCACTTCCCCCCACTCACTTTGTTGGAATCATTTTGTGCGCTAACATTAGTGCGCAGAAAGTTTTGACAAAGAAGCTGAGAGAAGGGCTTTACAAGAAAGCAAGGAGGAAGCCGGTCGCCTAT
Source organism: Candidatus Doudnabacteria bacterium (assembly GCA_016205055.1). GTDB lineage: Bacteria > Patescibacteriota > Doudnabacteria > UBA920 > 2-01-FULL-50-11 > JACQJK01. The sequence goes on along the minus strand of JACQJK010000072.1, from coordinate 929 downwards.
AAGTTTGCGGAAAGCGATCTGACTCTAACGCGGACTTACGCGGACATTAGAAACCGCGGACAGACGCCGACAGTGTCAGGCGGCTTTCCGTAAGCTCGATCCAATGCGGAAAAGCCCCACCAGGCTTCGGCCGGGGGACGCAAAAAGGAGACTGAGATGTATACCATAGATTTTGAAGTCGAGCGGTTTAGCTCGAACCTCGCGTGGAGCGCGCAGAGGTTTGAGAAGCTCGGACGCGCTCGCGTCCGAGTCGAGGAGATCGAGGGAGGGTATTACGACCCCCTCACCGAGGTCCGGCGGTTCCGGGCCAAGTCGAGAAAGCCCTTCGTGGTGGTGGTGACCACGAAGGCAGGTGGGCAGGATGCTCACCTCGACGGGGACCTGGCGGTCCTTGTCGCCGCGGTTGACAGCCGCGGCCGTCATCGCGCCGTTCCGGTCATTGTAAATGGCCGGGAGGCGAACTAGCACTCGAAGGAAACGGTTAAGTTTGGGTCCAATGCCCTATGCCGTTTCTCATCCCGTTATTCCGCCTAAAATCCTAGGCAAGCCACTCGCGCAACGCGGGCGGCTGAATCGCTCTTTAGCGATTCAGGGTTTACCCCGTAGCTTTGCCGAAAGGCAAATGGTACTGGGGTGAAGTTAGTTCGAGGAGGCAGATTGCGTTTCCATACGCGTCTGCTTCCTCACCCCTTTCCAGGATTTCAACCTCTCTGTCTGCCCGCGGCAGACATCTCCCCTCGTCAGGGGAGAGCGGCAAGGAAGAGGATATTGGAGTTCTGAAAATTGGTTAACCTCACCCATCCTCTCCTTGATACGGAGAGGAGTGGAGGAGAGGTGGTCTGAAAGTTGATAAAAATAAAAAACCGAGATTGCGCGGGAGAAAATGTCCTTTGAAAATTCAATAAAACCAAGCCGCCTCTTTCAGGAGG
>JACQJK010000068.1 GCA_016205055.1 Candidatus Doudnabacteria bacterium | reverse complement strand
CTCCAGAGGCGGGCAAACCTTTGGCCTTCATAAAGTTCAAGCCGATGGATTCGGCAAGCTCACCACAGGCATTTTTGACAGGCACGCCCCGTAGTCAACCGAAGGTTGTACTATCGGGGTTCTTTGGCAGTTTGCTTTTCCTCTTGACACATCTGATACACTTTTGATACACTAAAAATGGTATGCCGACAATTAAAGCCAGGATCAACATAAGTCTGTCGGACAGCGTGCGGGATGCGCTTGCCAGACTAGCCCGCCGCGACCGGATTCCTCAAGCAACAAAAGCGGCTCGTCTGCTTGAAATCGCACTGGAGTTGGAAGAAGACCAAGTCTGGGACACTCTTGCTAAGCGCCGTGATGTCAAAAAAGCGCGTTACATCTCCCATGGCAAAGCTTGGAGACAGATTTAACCTAGTTTATCATCATCTGGCGGTTTCTCATGATGTTCCTAAGCTTTCAAGCGAATGGAAAGAAAGAATTAAACGGACGATCGAAGGTCGGCTCGTCACCCATCCTGACCTTTACGGCAAGCCGCTGCGGCACTCACTTAAAGGATACCGAAAACTGCGGGTGGGTGATTACAGGGTGATTTTTAGAATCGAGAAAAGCACAGTCAAAATTCTTATTATCCAGCACAGGTCAGCAGTTTACAAAGAAATAGAGAAACGAACTTGATAAAAAGCCCGGCAGACCCGGGTTTTAAATTTGCAAACTGGCGGAAGAGGTGGCCCCGAAGGAGTCCGCCGGAGGCGGACTCAACGGGGTAAAGATTCTCACCCCGCACTATTTCTTGTCTTGGTTAAGATCCGTTTCTGGCGGTATGTTTCGGTCTAGAACCAATTCCTCGCAAGCCGTTACAACGTTTTTAAAAGTAGTGCGTTCGAGGCGAGTCGGTCGGGATAGGAAAAGCGATAGGGAATATTTAAATCATCCCCTCTCTTTAATAAAGAGTCGCTTCCATTTTTCAGTTGTTACGATTGTCATATCTTTGCGGGAAAAATACCCAGCATTCTCAAACCAGGAAATGGCGTCCGAAATTCTAAGTATGCGTGGCTTAATATCTTTCCCAATAGAAAGAGTGGTCGCATCACCACCTTCATTCAATGCCTTAAGGGTTGCTTCGGCAACGTCGTCGGCAAGTTTGTGTTCATTGCCATTTAGCGGCCAATCTACCGCAAATTCGTCGAAATGAAAATGAGGGGTTTCCGATTGATTTACATCGCCCATCTCTAATGTTTCTTTGCTCATGCCTTTGAGAATAATATCTTTTTGCGAGTTTGTAAAGAATGCGCCTCGGTCGCCCTACCGCCATGGGCGGGACGATCCCTCGAACCAGCGCTCAATCCTAGCCGAGCGGCGCGGAACGCGCCGCGAGCTGACCTCTTCAATTTTGCATTTTCCTAACTGGCGGAGGAGGGGGGACTCGAACCCCCAAACCGTTTTTTAGACGGTTACGGTTTAGCAAACCGCCGGCTTACCAATTCGCCACACTCCTCCCACGGCTACCAGTATAAACCAGCTTCGATATCTTTCCAAATATCTTGGATTATGGGTCCCAACCAAGTCAAAATATTTTTTTACAGCAGCCCGGGATTCAACTTCTCACCACCACCAATCTATTACCCATCTTATTATTTTAGTTTTTTGCACTCAAATTTCAAATACGCTTTTCTCATCCCCGCGCCAGCACCAGCGCCCAAACCGCTTTGGCCCCGGCCCGCTTCAGGGTTTTGGCGCATTCGTTTAAAGTCGCGCCCGTGGTGGCAATGTCGTCAAGCAAAAGAATATTTTTGTCTTTCAGGTCAAGTTTTGAATCTACCCCAAAAGCGCCCCGAACATTGACTGTTCGCTCCTCCTTGCCCAATTTAACTTGCGGTTTTGTGTCCATCTGTCGCGTCAAACCTTTTTCCAGAATCGGCAGTAGAGCAATTCCAGACAAGCGTTGAGCGAGAAGTTCGCTTTGGTTGTACCCGCGCTCGCGCTGTCGAAAACTTGAGAGCGGCACGAAAGTCAGCAGGAATGCGGAGAAAAAATCCAAAAGTTCCGCGCGCTTCAGAAATTCCAAAATAAATTCCGCCAGCGGCAAATCCAGTTCGCTTGCCCGTTCGTACTTATAAGCGTGTACCAAGGGCTGGATTTGGGAAAATTTCCCGCAACACAAAAACCCGTCAAGCGCCGACGGCCGGCAGTCAGGGTGCGTCGCGCCGTTGGGGGAGGGTTGGTTGCAAGCCAGGCAGATTTGTTTTTTTTCGATCTGCAAAAATTGCCGACAGACCGGACAGAGCACGCCCGCGAAAGATCCACAAATAACGCAAGCGGCCGGAAACAAAAGTTCCGTCCCGGCCCGTAGGAGCGCGTTCGGTTTCATTTAAGTTAAGCCGCGCGAATTTTGAAAGGAAATCCTTTTCCCTTTTGCGCTTGAAATCCTAGGCGCGCCGGCCGCGCGGCGTGGCGGATCAGGTAATTCGAGATCCGGTTTTCCAGCACATCAGCGACCACTTTCCGGATTTTTCTGGCGCCGGCTTTGGGATCGAAGCTGTTCTTCACCAGAAAATCAACCAAGCTCGGCGGGTAGGAAATTTTAACGCCCGTCTCCATTAGCCGTCCGTCCAGTTTGCTAAGCTCCAGTTTGGCGATGGTTTTAAGCGTATCAAGGTTCAACGGGCGGAACACGGCGATGTGGTCGATGCGGTTGATTAGTTCTGCCGAGAGCCGCTGGTTTAGCGCCTCGAAGATTTTTCCCTTGATTTTTTCGTAATCAGGCAAGGGCGAGGATTTGTTTTTTTTGGTTTCGTCCGTAAATCCCAGAGCGTATTGGTTCAGATCAGCGCTGCCGATGTTGGAAGTCAAAATCAGAATTGTGTTTTTAAAGTTGGTCTTTTTGCCGGCGGCGTCCGTCAGCTCGCCTTCTTCGAAGATTTGCAGCAGGATATTAAATACGTCGGGGTGGGCCTTTTCGATTTCATCAAACAGCACCACGGCATAGGGTTTGCGCTTTACGCTTTCGGTGAGTTTTCCTCCTTCTTCATAGCCGACGTAGCCGGCGGGCGCGCCGATTAGCCGCGAAACATTGTGCCGTTCCATAAACTCCGACATGTCCACTCGGATCAAGTCTTTTTCCGAGCCGAAGATAACGCGGGCAAGCACTTTCGCCGTTTCCGTCTTGCCCACTCCGCTGGGGCCCAAAAACAGAAAGGTGCCCTGCGGGCGGGTTGGCGAGGAAACTCCAGTTTGCGCCCGCTTTAAGGACGAGGCGATATTGGCGATCACCTCGTCCTGGCCGATAATGTGTTTTTTCAATTCCCTCTCCAGATTCGCGATTTTGTGCGTGGTTTTTTGCAAAAGTTTGCTGACGGGGATTTTCGTGGCCTGAGCAACCGTGGCGGCGATGTGTTCGGTTAAGAGCCGGGGCCGGCTTTTTTCGGCAGTACCGGGGAGTTGGGGTCTGGTCTGCTCCAAGATTTTTTTATAGCCGTCAAGCATCAACTGTAACTTGGCTGCGCGATCAAATTCTTGTTCTAAAATGGCGTTGTCTTTGTCCGCTTCCAAGTGAGCGATTTTTCTCTCCAGAGTTTTCAGGTTTTTGACCGCCGCGGTCTTATTTGATTTGCCGCGCAAAAAACTGGCGCTTTCGTCAATCAGGTCGAGGGCCTTGTCCGGCAGGTACCGGTCGGAAATGTATCGCGCGGAAAGTTCGCAGGCGGCTCTTATGGCCTCGCCGCTTATGGCAATGCGGTGGTGGCGTTCGTAAAAAGGCCGCAGACCCAGCAAAATTTTTTCGGTTTGGTCAACGCTTGGTTCCTCGATTAAAATGGGCTGGAATCTTCGCTCCAAGGCCGGATCGTTTTCCACGTGCTTTTTGTAATCAGCCAGGGTGGTGGCGCCGATGACCGCAATTTCGCCCCGGGCCAACACGGGTTTTAAAATATTGGCCGCATCCAAACTCCCCGTCGCCGCCCCGGCGCCAATTACCGTGTGGAGCTCGTCAATGAACAGAATAATGTTGGGGTTGGCGCGGGCTTCCTCGATGATTTGTTTGAGCCGATTTTCGAATTCGCCGCGAAACATGGAGCCGGCCACGACGGAGGCCAGGTCCAGGTGCAGGACTTTTTTGTCCAGCAGGTTGTCCGGCACTTGCTGGCGGGCAATGGCCAGGGCGAAGCCCTCCACAATCGCGGTTTTGCCCACCCCCGGCTCTCCGATTAACAGCGGGTTGTTTTTGTTGCGGCGGTTGAGAATGCTGATTAATCGCTCCAGTTCTTTTTTTCTGCCGACCAGCGGGTCAATTTTGCCCCCCGCCGCTTTGGCGGTTAAGTCGCTGGCAAAATATTCCAGCGCCTGCGAACGGGGTCGAGTGAGCGCGTCACCCGTTTCTTCCAAAGCCAGTTCTTCGTCGCTGGGCAGCATTTCCCCAAAGTGGGAGAAGTGTTCAAAGACTCCTTCCAAGTTTTTCACGAGCTCGGGAATTTCCAAGCCGAATTCGGCCACTAAAGTTTTGCCGGGGCCGTTTTTTCCGATGAGCGCGTAAAGCAGGTGTTCGGTGCCGATGAAAGCGTACCCGTTTTTTTGCGCGGCGATCGCCGCCCTTTCCAAAACATCCTGTAGCTCGCTTGACACGCGCGGGTGCAGCGCGTCGCGCGAAATTGAAGGAAGCGTCATTTGTTGCAGGCGCTGCCTTACTGCGGCCGGGTCGATTTTGCGTTTTAGGATGACCTCGTTGGCAAAGGCGCTGGGCACTTCGACAATGCCGCAAAGCAGGTGCACCGGTCCGATTTCTTGGTGCTTGAGTTCTTGCGCGAGTTTTTGCGAATTGACCAAAGCGGACCTGGCGCGGGTGGTCAACCGATTGATAATTTCGAATTCTTCAGCCATGAGTGAGAATTTAGTCCCGACGCTGCGGTCGGGACTCCGACTCCCGCTCGTGAGCCGGGCGTCGGAGAAAATAGAATCCGGAGAATGTTGTATAATCACAATATACTGGAAGTATGGTCAGCAATCAAGAGGGCTTATGAGCGAAAACACCACATTTCAAGACGTCTTTAATCAGGCCATCAAATATCTTTCTTTCCGCACGCATTCGCTCGGCGAACTTCAGGATAAACTCTTGCGCAAGAAATTTCCGCGGCCGCTGATTAATCAAGCGTTGCGCCGGCTTGAGGAACTGGATTATCTTAATGACGAGCGCTATGCGCGGCTTTATTTGGAGAGTTTGAAGCTCTACAAAATTCTTGGCTATTTTGGCATTAAAGCCAAATTGCTGAAAAAGAAAATTCCTTCGGAAATCATCGAGCGGGTATTGGAAGAAGGTTTGGACGCCGAAGAAGAGGCGGCTTGCGCCCGGCGGTTTTTAGACAGAAAAAAAATAAGCCCGCGTTCTTACGAACAGCTGGCGCGGGGCTTGGCCGGTCGTGGGTTTCATACCGACGTGATCCGCCGGGCGCTAAACGAATTTTTTGCGGCAAACAAGGCGGATAAGGAGTAGGATTGAGAACTGCTATCCGTTGGTGTGCATTTCCCGCAAGCGCTGAATGCGTTCGGCAACTGGCGGGTGAGTGTTGAATAAACTGGAGAACCAACCGCGGCTTCCCTGGGAAGTTGCGGTTGCCCCGAGTGAAGTCGAGGGGCCCGCATCTTTATGGAAGGGGTTGGCTATATATAAATGAGCCGTGGCTTTGTTCGCCGCTTCCAAGGGCTCGCGGTCAGCGGAGATTTTTTCCAGAGCCGACGCCAACCCTTCCGGGTAGCGAGTAAGCAGGACCCCGGACGCGTCAGCCAGAAATTCCCGTTTGCGCGAAACGGCAAGTTGTAAGAGCATCGCGATCAAGGGCGAAAGCAGGGCGAGCGCCAGTCCGACAAGCAAAAAAACGGCGCCTCCGCGCGAGCGCCTTCTGCCCAAAAACGAAAAGCGCAGAAACCAATCAGCCAGCAGAGTGATTACGCCAACCAACACCACCACGATCGTCATTAAGCGGATGTCGTAATTGCCGATGTGGGAGAGTTCGTGCGCCACCACGCCCTCCAGTTCGGTTTTATTGAGCTTGCTTACGATGCCGGTGGTAAAAACCATCACGGCATTTTGGGGATTGCGCCCGGTGGCAAAGGCGTTTAGGGCCGTATCTTCGATCAGGTAAATTTTCGGCGCGGGGAGTCCGGCGGCAATGGACAGGTTTTCCACCAAGCGATATAACTCGGGGTGGGTTTGCCGATCCACGAGATTGGCTCTTGACAGGGCGAGCGTGATTTTGTCAGAAAAAAAGTAGCTAATAAGCGACATAAGTGTGCTGAAGCCGACGGCGAAAAACAGGATGGTTGGTTCGTTGTACGCCTGCGAGAAAGTGAATCCTAATCCGATGATCAGCACCAAAAACACGCCGATCAGCACCGCGGTTTTTCTTTTGTTGGAGTCAATGTGGTCGTAAGTGAGCATGAATTAGGAATCAGGAATTATGAATTATGGCTTTCCCTCTCCCGACCCCTCGACTGCGCTCGGGGCACCCTCCCCCGCAGGCGGGGGAGGGG
>JACQJK010000066.1 GCA_016205055.1 Candidatus Doudnabacteria bacterium | reverse complement strand
TTGACGTTGGCGAACAGTATCGCTCCGTCATTTTTTTTACGACTCCCCCGCAAGAGCGGCAAATCAGAGGTTTTGTTGAGAAACTGGATAAAGAGAAAATTTTTTCCAAGCCCGTCGTCACCCAAGTGGTAAAGTTCGCCAATTTCTACGCGGCCGAAGATTATCATCAAGATTATTTTGCGAAAAATCCGTTGCAGCCGTACTGTTTGGCGGTGATTAACCCAAAGATAAAAAAACTGAAAACGCGCTTTGCTCACCTGTTAAAACCGGAATGAGCAAAAGATTTTTTTGTTCAAGCATTGACGGCAAGACCGTTTCCCGCTATCATTGAAAGCCGCAGCAGGATCGCGGAGCAAAAGGCAAGAAAAAAGGCAAGGAGGAGCCAACATGATAGGCAATAACGGAACGTGTGAGCAGGGGCTCCCCCAGTTGGTCTTGGACATTGCCAAGGCCCTCGTGGACAGCCCCGACCAAGTGAAGGTTAACCCAGTCGTCGGCGAGCAAGTGACGATTTTGGAGGTTTCCTGTGCTCCGGACGACGTCGGCAAGATTATCGGCCGCAAAGGGCGGACCGTCCGTTCAATCAGGACGATCGTGGGCGCCGTGTCCATGAAGGAGCGTCGACGCTACAGCGTCGAGGTGCTGGAACGCGCCGCGTAATCGTAACCGGGTAGGTACTCGGTTTTTTAATTCCCGCAGTTTTCATGTTAGACTTTTATTATGTGGTATTCGGGCCGGCTGGAAAAAATTATTGTGGTTTTTGTCTTGCTTTTAGCCGGCTTTTTAATTTTTTGGCGACTAGACCTGGCCGACACTTTAACCGACGAAGTGGAGCTGGCTTTTCGTTCAGTGGGGTATCTTGATTTTTTAGCCACCCCCCATCAAACCGCGCTGTACGAGTGGTTTCAGCAAGCGCCGTGGTGGGCAAGGATGTCTTTTCACGATCATCCGCCGTTGGTGTTTTTGTTGGAACATTTGACTTTTCGACTTTTCTCCGATTCCGTTTTTTTTCTGCGGCTGCCTTTTGCGTTGATCGGCCTGGGTTCGCTTTGGGCCTTGTATTGGCTGGCAAACAATTTATTTAACGCGAAGGTCGCGCTGGTCGCATTGCTTTTAGCATCCGTTAACACTTACCAGGTTTGGATCAGTCGGATTGGTTTGCAAGAGGGGCCGGTCATTTTCTTTGCTTTGCTCTCGCTGGGGTTGTTCGTGCGCGCGACGAAAAGTACAGAACGGGAACTGCGTTGGCGCGATTTTGCTTTCTGGGGCGTTGTCACGGGCCTTGCTTTTTTGACCAAGTATACGGCCTTTGTCCTGGTGCCGCTTGTTTTCGGATATGCCTGGCTCGTGGTGCCTGGGGTTTTAAGAAACAAAAAGTTTTACGCGGGGCTGGCTTTGGCCTTGGCCGTTTTTTCTCCTGTGCTTTTGTACAACTTGTTTTTGTATTTTGCCGTCGGGCATTTCGATTTGCAGTTCGCTACGCTTTTCGGCCAGCAAACGCCGGAATGGAGCGGGCAACTGGGAAAGCAGATAGGGTCGATAGGGCAGCGCTTAGTTTCGTTTTATCCCAATTTTTGGCACAATGCTTCGCCGGGATTTGTTGCGGGATACCTCGCGGTCCTTTCGGGAACGGGTTATTGGTTTCTAAAAAAATCGCAGGAGAATCGGTCGCGGTTGAAGTTCTTACTATTCTCTTTGTTTACCATCCACCTGCTGATTTTATTGATCGGCCCGTCACAAAGGTTTTTGGCGCTGCTCGTTCCTTTTGCGATATTAACCTTGGCTTATGGTATTGTGCAGTTTTTTGATTCCCCTCGCGCTGTTTTGCGGCGGGCGGGATATATACTGTTTTCGTTGCTGCTGGCTTACGAAACTTTTTTGTGCTACCAAACCAATTTGGCGATAAGCGCGCCGCGGTTTCCCTGGAGTTTTTCTATGCTGCGCTATGAGTCGTCGTCTTGGGGGTATAACGAGCTGGAGAGATATTTGGTCGAGTTATTGGACCATAACCGCCCGGCGGTTTCTGTTGCGTTGCCCGAGCGGCTTGCGTTTATTCAAGCGGTGCGGGAGAATGATTTTCGTAAAATCCAAAACAAACCCGTGCTCGCGGCTTTGATTGTCTATGACCCGCGCATTAACAACCTGGCCAAGCTCTGGATTTATGACCGGCGGTATTATTACGACGGTTGGCCGTTTGTGTCCATAGACGAGTACTTGGAAGTCGAGCGGCTGGCTCCCGGATATTTTGCGCGCCTTAATTTCACCGATTATTATTACGTGGCGGCGAGCGACCATCTGTTCACGGGAGGCAATAGTGGTGTTTCAGGGGCGGCGCCGGAATTTCAGAAGCTGCTGCAGGCCAGAAACGACCAGCAAGTAACCAATATTTACAATCGTTTGGGCGAGCCGGTCTTTACGATTTATCATTCGCCACAACCGCTTAACTGGCTGTGAAACCAGCGCCGCGGCTTTACGATCGCGGCTTCCCGTTATTTTTATCCGTCGGGCCCCGCGTACTTAGATTTTTAGTCTTATCGTCAGTGTATGTATTTTGTCACGGTCGTGACATTTGGCATACACGACATCAAACCGAGTACCCGGCGCGGTTCCGTCCGTCGCCGCAGACATAGGAAGCCAACCGCGGAGGTCATTACCCTTCGGGAAATTTTAGTATTCTTCCTTGAGTTCACACCCGTGGCTTCCCGTTGGGGCGGGGGGCGAGTTTCTGAAAGGAGCGTTTGGAGGATGTGCTATACTATGATTAACAAGTCCAAGAAAGCCGGCAAAGTTGAGCGTTTAACGAGTTTGATTAGGATGCAGAAAATTAAATAAGAACCTATTTTAAAAATCCTTCTTGGCTGCAATTCCAGAAATTCGGCTGCAAACCCCTTCTCGGAATTCGGCGT
>JACQJK010000071.1 GCA_016205055.1 Candidatus Doudnabacteria bacterium | reverse complement strand
TATTCCTTTTGTAAATGATCACATAACTCCACCAGTTTGCTTTCCGTGAACTTAAAAACGCTGACAAAAAATCCCTTATACAAAATCTGTTCTGTCTGGTAGTGCTCGTGACCTAAATCTCCAAGATACTCGTCTCTGCTATAGCCGCTTTGGTCTCCAAAATTTTTTGTTCGCTCGTCCTCTTTTTTATACTCTTGTTCGTGTTCTTTAACTGTTCTCTGAATTATTTTTAGAACATTCTCAAAATAGCCATTATTATCAGATATTATTACTTTCCCGTATCCTTCACGCATAATGTGTCAACAAGTTGAGCAAAGGCTATTTGTGAGATGCTAGAGTCAGAGCTCGTATTCGATATTGTAACTTTTTCCGGTATATCGACAAAAACATGCTTTGACATTGTTTGACCTCCAATCTGTAAATAACCGAAAATTGTATGCTCAATTACTTTATCAATTAAATCAGTCTCCGGTTCTTTGGCTTGTTCCGATTTGGTTAGCCATAAATAGAACCTGCATAATGCTACAACCTTCGTATGGATATCTGGATTTAGCCAATTCGTAAACTTGAATTTATAAGTATCATTTTCCAGGCCGATTTCGAACTTTACTTTACTCACAGACGTGCCTTCCAATTCAGCAATCAAGCGCTGATTACCATTTTTTATTGCTAGTAAATTTGCCTTGAGCCTAATGACTTCATCTTCTGTTAAATGCCAAAGAATTTTTGCAAAATATAGTGTGAAAAACAACGTTTCTGTGTGTTTTATGCTATCATGTTCGACAATATTTACATCAGCATTTTTTATGTTGCCGTCAAGAACGATCTTCATTTTTTTAAAAACTTTATTCGTATTGGGAGTTCTTATTCGCTGGCCGCGCACGGGCGGGAGGGGCAAGGCCAGCTATTTATTAAAATTTGTTCCCGCAAAACCCTAAAGGGCGGCAGGCCACGTCGTTCGCGAACGACGTGGCAGGGGCATAAGGATTCGAACCTTAACTAACGGTTTTGGAGACCGTTGTGCTGCCGTTACACTATGCCCCCACTGCAAACAGCGGTTTTGCCTGCCCGCACAAAGTCCGCCCGGGGCGAACGCAGGCGGGGAGACCGGAGTCCTACCATTGAACGACGCCCCCTTGATTGCCGTTAACTTTTAAATTTTAACAATTTTTGCATGATTCTACAAATGAAAAACCGCCTTGGTTAGCGGTTAGGGGGTGGTGGGCTTCCTCTCCCGGCCAGCGCGGGGAACTCTTCCTCGAAGGTTGGCCGCCGCAGACGCTCGGGACGGAGCATATCCCGTAGCGTGTCGGGTAGCGAGTCAAAACTCTCGAAAGTAACCTTGAGCTGGACGCCGAGTGCGTGAGCGATTTTCTGCAGTGTCGGAAGATGCAAGTGGCCGATGTCTGCTTTGGAGTCTTCGCACTTGCGGATTACCGACACCGGCACCTTTGCCAGTTGGGCCAACTTCCTTCGCGAGAAGCCCCGCTGTAGCCGGATGATCTTGAACTGCAAGGCAAGATAGAGTTGACCTACTTTTTCTGCAACTTCCTGTCGTTTGTCCATTCTGCCTCCGATCTAAGCAACCATCAGAAAATCATAGCGCAAAAACCTTTGGCTGTAAAGGCGGACCTTGATATTAGAAACGAACGGGTAAAAGTTAATCGAAAAGCCCCTTGTCCAAAAGTTCCTTAAAAAATACATCCAGTTCCTGCTCATCCATGCTTTTGATTTGGTCAAGCGAAAACCAACGAAATTCCAAGTGATCATCGTCGAGCGCCGGTTCGCCTTGGATACTCGCGGTGTAAGTAAGCCGCACCACGTGTTTTCCGGGCACGCGCAAAATGTCCTGGGCCGCGACCAGTTTCGGCTCGTCAAGCAGTTCCAGTTTCACTTCTTCCCTGATCTCCCGTCGCAAATTTTCAAGCAAAGTAGCGCCAGGGTCAATGCGGCCGCCGATAATGTCCCACTTCGGCCCGACTTCGGGGTATTTTTTTGGATTGCGGCGGACCAGCAGATACCGTCCATCCGGACCGCGTAAGAGGGCCTTGACTCCGACTTGCAAGATTATCTGTAATTCTTCCATATTCAACAAAACTTTCATGTATCACTTTTTCGCGGCCGCGAAAAAGTGATACATCGCTAAATTAGTTTAATTAAAATTTTAACCGCCTCTTAAAAAAATTTCTCACAAACCGTTCGGTTGCGGCGATTGTGGATCGGCGTGAGGTTGCCATGTTATTTTACAACTTGATGAAAGTATTCAACGGTTTTTTTCAGGCCTTCTTCCAACCCGACTTTCGGCTCCCATGCCAACGTTTCTTTTGCCAGCCGGATGTCCGGGCGGCGCCGTTTAGGATCGTCTTCGGGGAGCGGCCGAAAAATCTTTTTGGATTGCGAGCCGGTCAGAGCAAGAATTTTATCGGCGATTTCGTTCACGGTCAGCTCGGTTGGATTGCCCAGGTTGACCGGGCCAACAAAGTTTTCCTGACTCATCATTTTCTCGCAACCCGTTACAAGGTCGGAAACAAAACAAAACGCGCGCGTTTGCGTCCCGTCGCCGTAAATTGCGATATCCTGATTCTTCAGCGCCTGAATGATGAAATTGGAAACCACCCGACCGTCATCCACCGCCATGCGCGGGCCGTAAGTATTGAAAATCCGCACCACGCGAATTTCCAGACCGTGTTTGCGGTGATAGTCAAAAAAAAGTGTTTCCGCCACGCGTTTGCCTTCGTCATAACAAGCCCTTGGACCAGTGGGATTGACATTGCCGCGGTAACTTTCCGGCTGGGGATGAACTTGGGGATCGCCGTAAACTTCGCTGGTCGAGGCCTGAAACACCCGCGCGCCGTGCTTTTTAGCAAGCCCTAAAACATTGATCACGCCGATGGTGTTGGCCTTGATCGTTCTAATCGCGTTGAGTTGATAATGCACGGGCGAAGCCGGACAGGCAAGATTGTAAATTTGGTCGAGCCGGCAATCAGCATAATAAGGAGCAATGATATCATGCTCGATAAACTCAAAATTTGGGCGGTCCAAAAGATGAGCGATGTTTGCCCGGCTGCCGGTAAAAAGATTGTCCAGGCAAAGCACGTGGTGCCCTGCCGATACCAGCAAATCGCACAAGTGACTGCCGATAAATCCCGCACCACCTGTCACGAGTATATTCATCCGCATAAGATTACCCTTTGGAGAATAGTCATTGCTTTGGAAGAAAAAGTTTCAGGAAAGGTTGGTGCTTTAATAAAAACCCCCGCCACCAGTGATTAAAACGGTTTTCATTAAGAACCGATGTTTAACTTTGCTTTAAAATTATAACACACAGCATAACTTATTTGCACACGAGGCAAACTTATGTTAAAGAGTGAGCTGTCTATGCTTTACGAGGGCGGTAGTGACCTGTGGAGGATTTGGGCTCCCTTGACCTCGCCACCCTTAACCCTAAACCACAAACACCAGTCGTCCGCCGAGGAGGGCGGACGACTCAAAAGGAGGGAAACATGCTGCACACGTTGATGAAATCCGGTTTCGCGGTTCTGAATGAGATCGAGAAGAACGCGAACGCCGGCACCCCCGCTGGCTGACGTCCGCTTCGCGGCCTCGAGGGTGAGTAGGTTGTGCCTAGCAGGCGCGGGTGTAGGCCCGTATGGATATTTCCGCGCCTGCGGAATCATTCTTTTCTTACTCTTTTAACCACAACAGTGGTTTTTTTTTGCCACAAGTTAGGCCCGAACAACTTCCAAATCGCGCGAAACGATAATTTTTCCCGAAAAGTTTTTCCTCGCTTCCTTGACGATCTGCCCCTTTGTGGCAGTATCGTAAAGATGAGACAAAACTAATTTCTTCACTCCGGCTTTAGCCGCTATCAAACCGCACTCGTATGGGGAAAGGTGATTGGGGCGCGGCCCGAGCTCCTCGAACATTTTTGAAGAAACTGACGCTTCCACCACGGCAATGTCCGCATTGCGAGCCGAGGTGATCAATTTTTCAGAAAACCCCGAATCGCCGCTGTACATCAAAATTTTCTTTCCCAAACTTACTCGCCAAGCCACAGAGGAAAAGTGCTGCGGCACGTGAGGGACAACTTTACCAGTAATTTTTAATCCAGCAAATTGCCGGGTCTGATTTTTATACTCAAAAATTTTTATCAGATAACGCTCGGCCCGCTCTGGCACCATGTACTTGCGTAAAATATAGTAAAATTTCCTGAATCCAGGAAAACCGTGAAGATAAAGCGGTTTGCTTCGCCGAGATGAGGGAAAATAGGTTCCGGAAACCAAAATGGACTGCAAAATGCTGGGCAAGCTCGCGACGTGGTCGGCGTGCGGGTGAGAAATTAAAATATGATCGATGGCCTCAAGCCGATGTCCGGTTTGAACCAGGGCTTCCCCCGCTCCCTAGCCGCAGTCAAACAATAACTTTTTACCTCCCAGTTCCAGCAAAAACGACGGCGCACGGCGTTCTTTGCGAATCATGGCTGTTCCCGAACCTAACACCGTCAACTTCATATTTAATCCTGGTTACCGACCGGGGTTGATAAATCTTTCGCAGCTGATTGAATAATAACACAAGTCCATCGGTCAAAAACCTAGCGAGTCTCAATTTCTAAATGCAACAACAGGGATCAGGCCCCAATCTCTTTTCCCTAACTCGTTCACCGAATTTACCAAAGACTACACGATCGTATAGTTACTGGTAAAAGAAAAAATCAGACGCGAAAATGTTTTCTCAACAGGTGCTCGCCCTCTGTCACCTTGGAATCGAAAACGTACAACTGCCCAGGATGGAGACGATAGTGCACTCTTAAAAAATCTATCACGTCAGCGCACGGAAAAGCATGAATAAAGACGCTTTTTTGAATGGCGATAAAACCCAGCTGCCGAAGTTTATGGCGGATAAGGTCGCGTGCGGTTCTTCCGGCTTCCGGAACATCAAACATCACGAGCCGCCAGAAACCATCCCAATTTTTTTGTTTTGATATTTTTAGATCCTCAATGCGGCCGCGAAGCGCCCGACGCCGGCCTTTCTCCGTCAAAATAACCTGAATTTTCTTACCCCGCTGTCGGATTTTTATTAGACCTCTTTTTTGCAGACGATTGAAATTGTAGCGTGCGCGAACGTCTTTCGTTCCGACTGTTTTATAGAGCCAGTCATACATATAAGCCAAGCCTGGAAAAACTAGCACGCTGGCAACTAAGCCCGTCGCACCCAGAACTTTTAGGACGGTTTTTGCGACTTGGATCGAGTCGGAGTATTTCTTACGACTTTTCATATTTACCAAAGACTGCACGATCGTATAGTGAATGGCAAAAAGAAAAAAGGACTATCAGCAGGCAAAAGCGGACGAAATCAAATCGTCGGACGAAATCAAACCAAAAGTTAGACAATTAAGGTCTTCAAATCAAACGCCGGGTCGCCTAAAGCGACAACTTTATCCGAAATATTTATGTTTTTCTCAATCAGTTTGGAAATCGCGCCCAACTCGGCCGTGCGATTAATCATCGTGGCGCCGACTAAGCGGTCATTTTTCACAAGCAAACGCGCATAAAAATTCAGCTCTTCTCCACCCCGGTAAATTACTTCGCGGTCCGGCTCGGGCCTGACATCGCCCACAAAAGCGATAGAAATCCCCAGGCCTTGCGTGGTATAAAAGGAAACAAAGCGAAACGGGCGTTTCTGCCCGAGCATGTTATTAGCGGCGGTGCGGCCGTGCTCTTGGGCGTTCACCCAGTTGCCCATCATCACTTGCTCGCAAATTATCGGGTCGTAATACTCGGCCACGTCGCCAGCGGTCCAAACGTCGGGCAGGTTTGTTTCCAAATGTTCATTGGCTAAAATCCCGCGACTGGTTTTAAGCCCGGAGCTTTCGAGCCAGTCAATGGGATAATTGACGCCAATGCCAATTATCACCAAATCGGCAAGCAACTGCGTCCCATCGTCCAGCTCCACGCCCGAAACCGCTTCACCGCCGAGAAATTTTTTCACCGTGGCCTTGGTAAAGATTTTCACGCCGCCGCGCTCCAGCGCCGCTTCCAGCATGTGGCCGGAGGTTGCGTCCCACAAGAAATCCCAAAAAAAATTTTCTCGCACCAGCAATGTCGCGGGTAACCCCGCCATCCGCACCATTTCGCACATTTCAAAACCCACAAATCCTCCCCCGATTAAAATAGCGCGATGCGCCGTCTTTACGGCTTCCATTATGAATTTTGCGTCGTCCAGCGTGCGCAAATAATAGACGCCTTTTTTTTGGGCATCCGGATTCGGCCAACGATTGGCGCGACTGCCAATCGCCAAAAGCAATTTCTGGTAAGAAAACTCGCTCCCGTCAGAAAACCCAACCATTTTTTTAACCGGGTCGAGCACAAGCGACGTTTTGCCGGGAAAAAACTCGATGCGGTTTTCTTGATACCAATTTTCTTTTCTTAGCCAAA
The DNA here is from genome assembly GCA_016205055.1 of Candidatus Doudnabacteria bacterium. Lineage (GTDB taxonomy): Bacteria > Patescibacteriota > Doudnabacteria > UBA920 > 2-01-FULL-50-11 > JACQJK01. The sequence goes on along the minus strand of JACQJK010000071.1, from coordinate 9,049 downwards.
TGTTTTCAAAAGGGACTTTGCCCAGAAAAAAATTAGGTTTAGACAGCAGCAAGCGAGAGTAAAACGGGTAGGGTTCGTCGGTCACCAACGCGATTGAAGCGTCGGTTTCGCCCTGTCGCAAAGTCTGCACCGCAGTCGTGCCGGCAACGCCGCCTCCCATGATCAAATATTTATAACTCTTCTTCATCTTGCTCGAAAATTATTTCCGGAACGTAGTGAAAGCGCAAACCCAGCGCGCGAGCAACTTTGTGCTCGTCTTGGGCCCCCAAGGAATACTCCCAGCGCGGGGTCATAAAAATATCGGTAACATGTCCGCTACCTAGAACTTTGCGCCAAAAAACTATGAACTGGTCCTTGCCATGTCCGCTTGCCCGTAAGCGTTCCAACAACTCTGGCGGAAATACTTCCGTTGCGGATACCAAAGGAAAATCATGCCGCGATTGTAGGCGGCGCGTATAATAATCAAGGCGTTGAAGATTCTCCTGGATTCTGTCAGGGCCATCAGAACTAATAATGCCTGCGACATAACCCAATCGTTCGTTCCCCTGCCCGCGGACGGCCTTCAATTCCTGAACTAAAATATCTAACACTTCGTCCAAGTCCTGCGCACGCGTCGTCCTTGGCCAGAGTAATTCTTTCATAAACTAATACGCTTCAAGCGCCGGCTCCGAACAATTTAATAGCATGCGCGACTTCTTGAGGAATCCCCTGAATGCAGGCAAAACTCTTGACTTCCTCGGCATTGACCCAGGCATAATCGGTGAAAGCGCGTTTTTCCAATTTCACCTCGCCGGTCTTGTATTTAGCCGCAAATTTCACCAAGATCACGGGAATTTCATCTGGCCTGACAAACGCCACACTGTTAATGTATTTCAAGTTGGTTTCGATTTCAATCCCCGCCTCTTCTTTAACTTCTCGCGCCAGCAAATGCTCGACCGCCTGCTCGAAATCAAAAACGTCACCGTTCATCCGCGTCGGGCGCTTCAGATCAAGCGCCTTCCACTCCAGCTTGCCGCCGGGAACGCAGTACTTGCCGGCGTGCACTTTTTCGTTCTGGCTTCTTTTTAATATGAGACAGCGGCCGTCAGTTTCCCGGTACACCACCGTGTTGGCCACGAAATAAAAAAGTTTATTTTCTTTGGCGTTTTTCAAACTAATCCTTTTTGCCGACATAGGTAAGGTCAAAACTGCTTTTGATTCCTTGCTTGGCTTATTGACAATTATAGATTAATGAATTTGTGATCGCCATAAATTTTCATCGTTTCCGGCTCGTGTAAAATCAAGTCCATATTGAGTGCGACGGCCGGTTCGATCCACGCATACTCGCTGTGTTCTTGCCGGTTAAGCACTATTTCGGTTTCCTGAAAGAATTCGTAAAAAAACAGATGGGAGACAAAATCAAAAGCCGGATAACGGACGTAAACAGTCTTCACAAAGATGATTTGAGTCGGGTCCAGGATAATTCCAGTTTCCTCGCGCACTTCTCGAATCAGGGCCCGAACTTCGGTTTCCTCTCCATTGATCTTACCGGCGGGGAAACCCCATTTTCCCCCTTCACTCGGTTTTTTCTCGCTTCGTCGCAACATCAAAATCTTTCCATCATACTGACAGACGCATAGGGCAATGGAAAATTTGGGGTCGAAATCGCGGGGGGCATCAAGGAACAACATAATCGGGTAGTCCTTTCCTTATTGTTTCGATAATCTTGTCTTTGGTACTTTCTGCGATCTGAAACGACTTATCATAAGGGGAATAATTCCGCCCCCACCGAGCATCCGTGAATTTGACGCCGTCAAACTCTTTGGCTTGGCGATAACGGGGAATGACGTGCAGGTGCAAGTGTCTTGCCCGGTTCCCCAGACTAGAATAGTTAAAAATGTCGTTTTGAAAACTTAGCTGGACTGCGGATTTAAGCTTGCCGGTAACCAAAAAAAGCTCTTTCCATTCTTCTGAACTGACTTCGAACAGGTCTTCCAAATGACGCCCGAGCGAGATGTCGCACCAGCCAAGATAGCATTGAAAAGGTGAAAGATGGATTACCCAACGCGGGTACTCTTTTATTTTCAAATTTTCAAATTTCTCTCGTGAAGAACAAAAATCGCATTTCATCGCTTCCCGTTAATGAATGAGTGACGCTAAAACGAACGCGTTGCGCAAGCAATTCCCGACAACGTCCTCTACCGTAACTTGCTTTGGACAAATTCTTTTACCTCGTCTGGCTCCACGCCCGGACAGAAATGCAAAAGATATAACACCGCGCTGTCATTCTTCCGACATACCAAACCGGTCGTGGGATCAAGCGAAGCGGTATGAATTGAATCTGGCCCGATTCCTTTTGTCAAGGTATAGAGCCGCTTTATCTCCCAAAGCGCAAGGTTCGTCCGGACGTGTTCTTTACTTATGACCAGAAATTGAGGAAGGGCGGCGATCTCCTCTATAAAATTTAACTCTTCTATTCTTTTTTGAAAAGCCGTCACGACCTTATGCTGCCTGCGGATCCTGGCAAAATCCGAACCCTCGCCGTTGGTGCCGTGCCGCGAGCGGGCAAACTGCAACGCTCGTTCACCATCCAGCCACTGCCGCCCGGCTTGAAAAACGATCGACGGAAAATATCCCAATTCGTAATTCGGATAGGAGCGATCGATAAAACTCTTTTCTACTTCAACTTCAATCCCTCCTAAAGCGTCGATCGCCCGTTTAAACCCCTCCAGATCAAAAACAACGAAATAGTAAACCTCCTCCCCGGTCAACTCTTTGATGGTTTGTGTGATTTTTTCTATGCCCCGTCCTTGCTTTTCCAATTCCCCGAATTTGTAAACTTCGTTGATTCTCCGCAGATCATCCTGGCCCGGAACCGCAAGAGCCAAGTCCCGGGGCAGGGAAAGCAAAGAAACATGTCCGGAGGTTTGGGAACTTGGCTTTGAACCAACGGAAATTAACAAAATCGTGTCAGTGACTATTTCCCCGTAATAACCGTTTCCCCCCACTCCCAAAACCAAAAGGTTGATTTTGCCGACATCTTCTCCACGCATTTTCTTATCCGGTGATAAAATCAAACTGCCAAAATCGGAAACGGCCAGCAAAGAATCAAAGACCGGCCCTGGTGCGTTGGCAGAAGTGACTAAACCGGAGGATAACGCAAGCGCGCTTGCGGCGAAAATCAAAGCAATCGCCAAAATCCCGACAATCCGCCCTTTCTTTGCGTCGGGCAACCGGATTATTTTTCTTTTCTGTTTTGAGGAGTGCTCTGATTCAAACATGAAGCCATCTTAACAAAAAATCGCTCAACGAGCGACTAAGTGTCGATGCAAATCAACGCTAGTTTGGGGATTATTGACTCAATTTGTCAAATATGATACTCTGGGTTTGCCTGTTAGATTTGCAAGCGTTTCAACACATTAAAGTCATTTGATAGCCCATTTTAGGCGTCAGTGATTACAATCAGTGGTTTGAAAAGTGCTCTAAAATCATTGGTCGCAGCAGGTTATACGCCTAAATTAGCATCAAAGGACATATGGCAAAGAAACTTTTCGTGGGCAATCTCGCTTTCGGCGTCAAAGACGACGAACTGCGGGAACTGTTCACCAATGCCGGATTTTCCTCGGTGACGAGCGCAACAGTCATCACCGACAAATTCTCCGGCAAGAGCCGCGGGTTCGGATTCGTGGAATTGGAAAACGACGAGGAAGCGCAAAACGCGATCCAGAACCTCAACGGCCAAGATATGGGAGGCCGCAACATCACCGTTAACGAAGCCCGACCCACCGAGCCCCGCCGACCAGGCGGAGGCGGTGGCTTCCGCCGACCAGGCGGAGGCGGTGGCCGAGGCGGCTACGGCGGTGGCCGAGGCGGCTACGGCTCCGACAACGGTTAAATCGGAAAATATCACAAAAACAGGCCGCCGCGGCGGCCTGTTTTTGTTTTTACCCCGTTATAAGTCAGACGTCAAAAACGTCCGCTGGCATGCGATTGTGCCAGACTTCTAACGGGGGGTGGTCTTGAGAAACCCGACGCTACCAGCTTAAATACAGCGGTTTTGCGCGTCGCGTTTTCGGAAAAAAATTCCTCGGATTCAGCATCGAGTGCAGAAGTGAGATCAAACTTCCCAGATGATCGGCATGGGGATGAGTGATAAAAATATGATCGAGCTTTTGAATACCGTAACCGGCCCGCAGCAAGTTTTTCCCGCTACCCCAGCCGCAAATTATGCAAAACTTCTCGCAACCCGCAAGGTCGTCTTGTTGAATCATGCTTCCTACTGACAATATCTGCTTAAGAGATTAGCACAAAAAGCGCGAAAAAAAGCAGCCAAGACGGATGGGGCAGGTGTAAACTAGTCCGGCTACTTAAAGACAAAAAATTCACAAGCTCATGGGAGCTGGATGTAGAGCGTGTCTTTCTGGATCCCGCTTGTTGGCCAGTAGGAGGTAATCGAGCAGCTCTGCTCTGGCACAAACTGCGCGGTGGTAGTGCCGCCGGGAGGAACCGTGAGCGACTGGGTGGAGCATCCTCGAAAATCCAAGCCGCCAAAGTAAACATTATCGGCGCGAACCTTAAAGGTGATCTTGACTGTTGCTCCCGCGGTTACGGTAAGGGAATTGACGTCTTTGCCATTCTCATAAAAACCTTGGTCGTCAGCTTCGATAAAAAATTCCTGGATAGCGGGCGGCTCGGGCTGGGGTTGCGGTTGCGGGTCGGGTTCTGGCTCGGGTTGGGGAGTCGTGGTCGGCGGCGGGTTAGAAACCGGGGGCTGGGGAGCTGGTTCAGATGTGACCGGAGGCGTATCCTGTGGGTTTTGCGCAGGAGTTTGAATGGGTTGCTTTTCTTCCGAGGGGGTCGTTGCTTGCTTAATCTCTTTGAAGGACTCGGAAATGATGAAAGCCACATAAACTTTGCCGAAAGGATAACCCTTCACCTGGCCGTTGCGGTCAATTTCATAGGTTTCGTTTCCTTCCGGGGTGGCCGGATCATGAATGGTGATGTTCTGCTTGCCGTCTTTGTCGTTTGCCCCCACTACCGTAACCGCGTGGCCTTTAGTGACTTTCCCGCGCGGACTTTGCTTGAAATCCAAAATCAGTTCAACGTCTTCGCCGTCTTGCAGCTCTTTTAGGATTTTTTTCCACAAGTCGCTTTCCCCGTTTTTATATTCGTTATCGATTTTTTTGTTCTCAAGCGGCAGCTCGTGTCGGGCGGTAAAAGCTTCTTTGCCGCCGTAAATATTCTCGTTTTTCACGCCGTCCTTGTTCCATTTCACATCCGCGGCGAGTTCGTCTATCCACTTATCTTGGTCCGCCGGGAGCTTGTCTTCAAACTTGTGCTTTTTGGATAGCCAAATCAACGAGTTAGAAAGCGCCAAGGGCACGCACTCGTTGGGTTTTCCTTTGCGCCCGCCCAAATCCGGCACGTCCTTATTAAAAACCTCGGCGCTGCCGCCCTGGGCAGAAGCGCGCGGAACTAATTTTTCCAAAATGCTCCCTGAAGCAAAACCGGCAACCGCGCCGGCAACACCGCCGGTGTGCCCTTCGGCCGGCGAAAATATTTCTGCAATTTCCCAATCCTTAACCTCGACTTCGGCTAACTCCATCACAGCGGTATGCTGATCGTCCAAACCCGCCAGCCCCTCGATATTGACCCGGGCAGAAACTTTACTGTTTCGTCCCGCCGATAACAACTTGGAAAGGTTCTCGGCATCAGAAAACTCCATGGCAAAAGCCGAAGCAAGACTTTTTTCCGCAAAAGCCGAGACTTTACTCACTCCCAATTCCTCCGGCGAAAACTGCCCGTCGCCGTCAATGTCAAACCAGACGGAAAAAAGCGCTGGAGAAAGCAGATCGGTTTGCACTATCACCGAAACCAGAGCGCTGTTCAAGGATTGCTCTTTTTCAAAAAACTCATAAACCGAAACCTTGTCGCCGATTAAATCAGATTCTTCTCTTTTTTGATTCGCCCCACGATCGCTCTGGCTTTGATAGACCGCATAGCCGACTAGGGCAACGAGAGCGAAAAAAATAACGATTACCAGCGAACTAAAGCCCTTGTTTGAGCGCATAAAAAGTAACGTTCTTATTTTCTAACCCAGGACTTTCGCGTTTGAGCCAAGTTCGCCCTTCGGCAAGCTCAGGGCGACCTCGAACGTAGCCGAGACGGTCGAGGCAAATTCGAGCACGCGACGAGCCGTAGCAAGCTACGGTGAGGAGCGAGCGGAGAATTTTCCGCCGGAGGCGGATCCGCCTTTGGCGGAAAATTGGCCAAACTTGCGCCGCCGCCAAGTAAGTCGGGCTTTGCCCGACTGTGATTGGGGGCAAGCGCGAAAGTCCTGTCAAACTTGTTATTTTGAAGACGACAAAGCGACTTTGATCCCCAGAGCAATTAAAACCGCACCGAATGCTCGCTGGAGGTGATGTTGCATGAAAGAAAAGCGCTCTTTAACTTTTCTGTGAGACAGCAAGGTGGCAACGAGCGCAAACCAAACAAAAGTCATCGTGGACATTTCCAACCCGTATAACGCCTGGACGACTTTCGGGGTGTCGGGACTTATGACTTGCGTGAACAGCGCCAAGAAAAATAGAGTGACCTTCGGGTTTAAGACATTGGTTAAAAATCCGATTCGGATTGCAGCAATTGCTCCAAGTACGTTTTGTTGCTCCTGCTCATTTCGGACTGAAAATTTTGGGCGGGAGCGTAATGATTTGTAGCCAAGGTAAATCAAATAACCGGCGCCCAAGAATTTCAAAATCGAAAAAAGCAAAATGGACTGGGAAATCACTAGCCCAATTCCCACCAACGAGTATGTCACATGCACTAAAATACCCAATGCCAAACCTATCGCAGAAAACAGGCCGGCTTTTCGGGAATGTAATATGTTGCGGCTGATCATGACAAAATCCGGGCCGGGACTGGCAACCGCGAATAAGTGAACGACAGCAACGGTTAAAAATTCAGATAAATAAGGCATGAAAATATAAATATGTTGGTCGGGTGCCGAGAATCGAACCGAAACTACCCCGGTAGTAGTAAGCATCCATCCTTCACCCTGTTAAATCTCACTTTGCCCTTGGTCTGGGTATCCGGAATCGAACGGGAACGACATCCCCGCTTGCCTAGCCTATCGGGATGCGGAGAGTCGAACTCCGGCTACATGCACCCCATGCATGCGTACTACCGTTATACTACACCCCGGCAAGCTAGGCGGGCGGGTACTACACTATACGACTCTCTGAAAATTTTGGTGCGGGGCCATATATGCGTATGTACCCCGTAGTAAACCCGAAGGGTTTTACTATCGGGGCTACCACTATACTACAGCCCGCCTGACAACAGGTAAAATTATAACACTCTTCTAAGTAAACAAAAAAAGGATCAGAATGATCCTTTAGGCGACATTTTCGGCTTCCTCTCGGGTAAGTACCCCGGATGCGAAGTGAAAGGCCGCACCGGCCTGGTCAGGGTCAAACGAGGAAAGCCAGGACTCTTTACCAGAAAGATGCAGCAAGACGCGGAGCATCTCGATCTCCTCGTCTAACCAGCCGACAAAGGCCACCCGACGCTGTTGACCAGACGGCTGGTTGGCGATGACACTCAAGATCATCGCGACTTCGGCGCACTGGCCTCCGACGCAAGGAAAAAACACAAAAGCGTCGGCAGAAGCCAAACTGCGCAGAAGGTCGAAAGGATCTTGCACCACCGCCCAGAGCCGGGACGGGTCACCGTCTTGAGGAAAGGCATCAAGCTTGACGCGAAGCTCCCTCACCTCGTCCGGTTGAGTTGTACCGAACTCGGCGTGGCAGAAACACCGGCCCGCGTGAGTGCACAGCGGCTCCAACACGCCATCCGCGACTTTGAGCCGCAGAGCGAACCCGTTATCACGCACCAGCTCGGCCAGGCGGACTGTGGCTTGAGAAAGCGCCTTGTCGCGCCCGTGCTCTCCCAAAACCGTGATACTGGACTGTTTCTCGTCTGTGGGATGCATAGACACTCCTTTCAGGAAAAAATTTACATCATTCCTCCAACCGCGATGAAACAAAAAACCCGCGCTATTTTGCGCGGGGCCTAGCAAGCGAACTTCAACGGCAATCAGCAACGAGCACCCGCGCGCGCAGGAATAATCGCAATAATGATTGCGCAAATATAAAAGCGATGTGTGATTGGGTAAAAATCGGCCATAAAATCAACGATATTATCCTCATTATAGACGCTGTCAAAAATCTGTCAAATACGGCAAACTCGCTTCGATCCTGATTCAATGAGGACAAAAAAAGAGCTGGACCATCAGCTCTTGATGAAAAACTGCGTTGCGGGACTTGTACCGTCAGGTCGCAGCGAAATTCCTTCCGGTGTGTGCCGCGAAAAGCTCGGTCAAAGAGGATGTCTCGCCGGCTTTTGGGCACCGTCTGTGTCCGGTCACCTCCTGCCCGCAGTTGCTGCAGAGAAAACCGTAAAGCCCAACAACTACACACCCCCCGACAGTTTTGAGCACGGACCCGAATTCACCTTCAAGCCGCACTCCCCTGGCTTGTAAAACCTTCTTTCTGGCTCCGCACAGCTCCTCCTTGACGTCTTCTAAGTACTCTGCTACCTCTCGGTGGCGGTGGAGTACAGCCAGTGCTTCCTCGGCTTTGCCCTTATGTAACAGGGTTCTGACTCTCCGCGCGAGCGAGTGTCCTATCACTGCTTCATCCATGCGTTCTCCTTGTTCGCTGTTTTAGTTGATCGGGAACCGTAACTGGGCAGGAAGCACTCCTGCCGGAAATCCTGCAATTGCTATCTAGTTCATCTCACCCCCTTGAACGAAAGCCCCCGCCTTTGCGAACGGGGGGTTAGCATCTTGTAAGTTTGAACTTAGTGCTTTACGTCCCCGTTCCCAAAAGGTCAATGGCAACCACGCTAACCAAAGGGTTAACAATGTCGGCCTTGTTGAACTTAATCTCGCGGAACGTGAACATAAATATAACGAGGTCATCTAAAAACTCGCTTTTAAGGCGAAATTTCAGATTTGCGAGCGAAAATGCTGAAGCGGAATGAAGACGTAATCGCAGTATTACGGCGAATT
>JACQJK010000064.1 GCA_016205055.1 Candidatus Doudnabacteria bacterium | reverse complement strand
TTACAATAGAGTTTGGCTGAAAAGCCAGATAAAAATACCAAAAAAAGAAAACTGCAAGTACCGGCAAAAAATAACCGAAATTGAAATGATTTTGCGCCCCCGTTAAAAAAACAACGAGCGAGCAACCGACTGCCAACAGCACCATCAGTAAAAACAATTGTTGGGTGGAATAAAAACCAAAGCTTTTGCGGTAAAGGAGGAGGTCTTTTTGGAAGGCAAGATATCTTAACTCGGCAAACCGTTTGCCAGTCAAAAGAAAAGCGCCAAAAAGCCAGCTTCCCAAAATTAAAATCAAAGGTATGGGCGCAGCGGTAACCGCGTACCAACCCAGCGCAATGCGCAATGGATAGCCGGTCGATTCGGTGATGACGTCCAAATACGGCCAGTCTTTGAAGCGAAACGGCGGCGCGTTATAAAAAAACCCGATCAATAAAACGATCGCGCCCAGTAAAATTAGAATTGTCTGGCTTCCCAAACCGAAGGCGACGGCAAAACCAAGGCCGTAAAAAATAAAACTCCAAGTCCAAACAATGCGGGTTGGTATTTTACCCGCAGGCAGCGCCCGAAACTTTTTTTCCGGATGATGCTTATCCGACTCAATATCTAAAAGCTCATTTAATCCATAGTTACCCGCAGAAATCAATATCGCCGCAAGCAAAGTCAGTAAAATTTCCGGCGATTGTCCCCACAGGGCAATACCGGTTAAATTCGCCGCCAGCAAAGCGCCAAAGACCACGAACAAATTTCTAATCATTCGTCGCGGCCGGAAAACTGTGGTTAAAGCACTTGCGTTAATCATAAATCTTAGCTGGCCTTTTCCATTTGCGCTTTTAAGAAACGATTGATCTTTTCCGCTCGCTTTTCCCAACTGTAAGCGCGCACCTTTCTTGCGGCGTTCGCCGCCAGGCGCTCACCCAACCCCGGATCGCCAAGTAACCCCTTGATTTCCCGAGCCATGCTGATGGGGTCGTCGGGAACAAAAAATACCGCCGTGGTTTCATCAAGAATCTCCCGCAAACTCGGCAAGTCAGCAGAAACGATCGGCCGGTGAGCGGCCATATACTCAAAAAGCTTCAGCGGAGAGGTGTGTTTGCGGCTGATCTCAAAACGGCCGGAATTGGGCAGAACCAATATGTCTGCCGCCGCCAGATACTTGGGAATTTGCTCTTGGGGCATTTGTCCTAACAACTTTACCCGCGTGAGTTTTCCTTTTGCAAGGAATTTTTTGAAATTTTCCTGGTCCTTGTCAGTCCCCCCCACCAAAAAAACCTGGATATCCGCAGAGAGGAACTCGGCGGCCTGCGCCAAAACATGCGCGCCTTTCCATTCGTATAAATGTCCGGTGTAAAGCACAATTTTTAAGGCCAGTTGAAATCCCAATTCCTCCCGCATCCGCTTTTTATCGAGCTCACCGTGGAACAGGGACAAATCCACGCCGTCTTCCGCCACAAAAAGCTTTTTTTCGGAAACGTGCTGCTTCAACGCTTCGGCTAAATTCCGGCTGATACTGATAACGCCATGGGCTTGGCGAAGAATACGCAGATGATATTTTTTCAATTTATCCGGCAGGGTGTGAATTTCGTAAAAATACGGTAAATGCTTCTTCAAAGCCGGTAACAACTGATACAGATCTCGCGAATAAACTATGACATCGCCGGAAACGCGCGACAACGACCACCAAACCGACAATGCAAAAGTGCGGGACTGGATGAAATAACCGGCTCCGGGTAAAAAATCAAGTCGCCCGATCGGATCAACGCAGGGCAGATAACGCACCGGGAACGGGTGTTTAATTTTGTAAAAAGAAAACAGGTCTTGGTCGGCAAATGCGGGATTGCGTCTTTTGGGTAACCACAATTCCAAATCCGCGCCCAAACCCACGAGAGCTTCGCAGGTGCGAGCGATTTGTATGCCATGAGCTTTCTCCGTAGGCAGGCGGGAATTGGCAACGTAGATGATTTTCATAAGACCTTTTGCGAAATAAGCTTTCGAGATAATTTTTACTAATTTCGAGCGAAAACGGCGAAGAGAAATGAAGGCGTAATGGCTTAATTACGGCGAATTCGATGAGCTGTTTGTGGTTCGGCTCCGCCCATTCGGCTCCGAGCTCATGGCCGAGGAGTCACCA
>JACQJK010000067.1 GCA_016205055.1 Candidatus Doudnabacteria bacterium | reverse complement strand
GTTTGCAATATGCAGGTAGACGAGGTGATGGATCACGCAAAAAAAGAAGCGGAAAAGGGTGACGAGGCGCACAAGAAAGCAATCGAAAAGGAAAAGAAATGAAATAGCGTGTCTAAAAAAACCTTGAGGGCCCCTTCAAAAAACCTTTAAGGCGGTTCTCTGGAGGCCTTAATCATTAAATTAAACATCAATCCCATGACTAAACCTATTATTTATACAACCTCAAGCTGTCCATTCTGCAAAATGGCCAAGAACTATTTTAAAGAAAACAGTATCGAGTACGAAGAAAAAGATGTAACGAACGACACCGATCTTCAACAAGAGATGATCAACAAATCCGGCCAGTTTGCCGTGCCTGTCATAGACATCGGCGGGAAGATTATTGTCGGTTTCCAAAAAGATAAAATCGAAGGAGCCTTAAAAACATGAGTAACGAAGAAAAATTTGGCCAACTGGCCAGTGATCAAACAATTGAAAAAACTATCGCGGCGCTGGCGGCCAACGGTGTTAAGGCCGAAGTTGCCGAGAATGGCGAGGCCGCAAAACAAAAAGTTCTGAAACTGATTCCCGCAGGCGCGGAAGTCATGGATATGACTTCGGTAACGATTGGCACCGTTAGCATCGTCAAAGAAATTTTGGAATCGGGCAGGTACAATTCAGTCAGAAACAAATTAAATAAAATGGATCGCAAAACTCAAAGCGCGGAAATGCAGAAGCTGGGAGCGGCTCCCGATTGGGCGGTCGGCAGCGTACACGCCGTCACAGAGGGTGGCAGTGTGGTGATTGCCTCCGCCACCGGAAGCCAGCTTCCCGCTTACGCATACGGAGCAACTCATGTGGTCTGGGTGGTTGGAGCTCAAAAATTGGTGAAAAACCTGGATGAGGCAATGAAACGGCTGTATGAGTACACTTTGCCCCTGGAGGATGAGCGAGCCAGAAAAGCCTACGGCATGGGCAGCGGTGTCAACAAGGTTTTGATCGTGAACAAAGAAGTATCGCCTGGCCGGATTTCCATGATAATCGTAAAAGAAAGGCTGGGGTTTTAAAATCAGGATCGCCAGTACAGTAAAGAAACACTTATGAGAGCGGTCCAAATCAACCAATACGGCGGCACAGAAGTAATTAAGGTCAATCAAGATATTCCAAAGCCATCAGTCCAACCCGGGCAAGTTTTAGTAGAAGTCCATGCTGTCAGCCTCAATCGCATTGATTCATTTTTACGCTCCGGCTACTTGCAGCAAATGATGCCAATGCAACTCCCGTTAACCCTGGCGGGCGATTTCGCAGGCACTATTAGTGAAGTGGGAGAGGGCGTGACTGACTTCAAAGTTGGCGATGAAGCATATGGCCAAGCAGGGGTGTATCAGGGCGGATCTGGTTCGCTGGCAGAATTTACGGTCGCAGCCAGTGGCAAAGTGGCAAAAAAACCAACGACAGTTGGCATGAACGAAGCTGCTTCTTTGCCTTTAGTCGGAGCGAGCGCAATTCAGGGTCTTGAAGAACACATTCAAACCAAAACAGGCCAAAATATACTCATCCACGGCGGGGCCGGAGGTATTGGTTCTTTAGCTATCCAACTGGCAAAATTTCACGGTGCATACGTTGCTGCAACCGTTGCAGACAGCGAGGCAGACTTCGCAAAAAGTTTGGGTGCTAACCAGGTGATTGACTATACTACCCAGGATTTTACCAAAGTCCTAAAAGACTTTGATGCAGTATTTGATTTAGTCGGCGGCGAAACCGCAACCAAATCATTTAAGGTATTAAAGAAGGGCGGTGTTTTGGTATCAATGGCGGGTCAGCCGGATCAGCAGCTGGCCAAAGAGCACGAAGTAACCGCTATTGCCCAAATGACCCAAACGAGCACCCGGCAGCTGATCCGTTTAGCGGAATTGGTAGACAGCGGCAAAATTAAACCGCAGGTTGATAAAGTCTTTGCCTTCACAGAAGCCAAAGAAGCATTTGACTACTTTGAGCAGGAACACCCAAAGGGCAAAGTAGGACTGAAATTGAAGTTTTAAAAAAATAAACCTCCTTACTAACGCAAACAAGTTTTCCAAGGTTCAGACGAACTCTACCAAATAGGAAATGTCAACGCCTCGTTAACGCTTCGGTTGGAAAATTTCAAATCCTAAAAATAGCCATTGTGTCCAGGTATGATATAATGGCTTTATAAATAAAATCCCCAATGAATTTACGACTTCTGAACCAACCCCACCTGGCCTTTCAGCTAAAGTTGCTGTGGAACGGACTGGCCGGTGCGGTGAAGCCCATAATCAAACACCCTAAAGGAAAAATCAAAATCATCCCGGCTGAAATCGGCGTTTGGATGATCGGCCACGCCACGGTGCTCATTAACTTCTACGGCACCACCATTCTCACCGACCCGGTGTTTATCAACTGGCTGCCTTTCCCGCGCCGCATCACGGCCGCCGGTTACCTGGCCGACGAGCTCCCCAACATTGACTACCTCCTTATTTCCCACGCCCACCTGGACCACCTGAACAAAAGAAGTCTAAGGCAGCTGTCCGGCAAAACTAAAAAACTTGTCGTTCCCGTTCGCTGCTCCGACCTCGTGGCGGGCCTGGGCTTTCGGCACATCATCGAGGTGGACTGGGAAACCACCCATGCATTGCCGGAATTTACCTTGCATTCCTTTAAACCCATTCACTGGGGCGAGCGCTATCCCTGGCAAAGGAAAAACCGGGGCTACAACTCTTACCTCCTGCAGAAAAAAAATAAAACAATTTTTTTCTGCGGCGACTCGGCCTACGGCGAACTGTTCAAAAAAATCGGCCAGCAGTCCCGCATTGATCTTGCGCTGCTGCCGATCGGGGCCTACGCGCCTGGCAGCTTAAGACGCGTCCACATGGACCCCTTTGACGCAATGGAGGCGTTTTCCGATCTTGCGGCCACTTACTTCGTCCCCATCCACTGGGGAAATTTCCGGCTGTCTTTGGAATCACCGGAGGAGCCGCCGCGGATCCTGGAACGGTTAAGCCAAATTACCAAAACCACCGAACAAATTTACATCCTCAAAAACGGGGAAAGCATCAACTTCGGAGAAATCCAGTCGGATTAAACATCCCAAACGTGTACCTTCTTGCTATCGAAACTTCCTGTGACGAAACAGCGGCGGCGGTACTCAAAATCGCACAATGGAAAAACCGGGTGCGATTTTTAAGTAACATGATCGCTTCGCAAGCGACTCTACACGCCAAAACCGGCGGCGTAGTGCCGGAAGTCGCCGCGCGAGCTCACGTTGAAAAAATAATTCCGGTTATTCGATTAGCCCTAAAACGAGCGAAAATCAGCATTGGGAAATTAGCGGCTATCGCGGTAACCGCCGGACCGGGACTGGCGCCAGCGCTTGCGGTTGGCGTGGACACGGCGAGAACTCTTGCTTGGTCGTTTGATCTTCCTTTGTTCCCCATCAACCACCTGGAAGCCCATGTTTTTTCGGCTTTCATCAAAGAAAAAAACTTTTCTCTTCCTCAAAAAAAACGCGTTTTTCCCGCCGTGGCGCTGGTGGTTTCCGGAGGGCATACTGATTTGGTTTATGCGCGTGATTGGCTGAAATATAAAAAAATTGGGCAAACCCTCGATGACGCCGCCGGCGAATGTTTTGACAAGATTGCTCGATTGCTTAACCTCTCGTATCCCGGCGGTCCGGCTTTGTCTAAATTGGCCAAACAAGGCAGCGCCACAATCAACTTTCCCCGACCAATGCTCAAAACCGACAATTTTGATTTTTCCTTTTCCGGTCTAAAAACCGCGGTGCTGTACTATCTGCGTAACCACAAGCTACCAACTACAAACTACACACTCTCGGCCAATATCGCGGCTTCGGTCGAAACGGCCATCGTTGACGTTTTGGTTCACAAAACTATCCAAGCGGCGATTAAGCTCAAAGCAAAAACCGTCCTTTTGGGCGGCGGCGTGGCGGCCAATCTTCCCTTGCGAGCTCGGCTTAAGGAAGCGGCTAACAAAAATAATCTAAACCTGCTAATTACTAAACCGGAATACTGCACGGATAACGCCGGAATGATCGGCTTTTGCGGCTGGTTGCATTGGCGCAAGCAAAACTTTACGCCGCTGAAAAAAATCGTGGTGCGCGCCGGTTGGGAGTTAACTTAAATAATTATGCACGAGGTCGAAACCAAAATTCTGAATGTAAACAGCGGCTCGCTGGGCGAAAGGTTGCGGGCGTTGGGCGCGGCTCAAGTCCTCGATACCCGTTTGCGGGTGGACTGGTTTTGGCCACAGGGGACAGTTGCGGGACAAGAGCCGTGGTTTCTGCGGATCCGAACAGACGCGCAGAACCGCTCGGAGGTCACCTGGAAAGGGAGGTCGAAAATTCTGGGAGCAGCTCGCAAACACCCCGAATTAAACCTGGCGGTATCTGACCCTGAAAAACTAGCTAAAATTTTTGAGTCGCTGGGGCTGGAAAAATACGCGCACCAGGAAAAAGACCGAGTTTCCTGGACTTATCAAGATTGGCGCTTTGATCTTGACCAATATCCCGGCATGCCGGGATATCTCGAAATCGAGGGCAAAGACGAAACGCACGTGCAGCAAGCAATTGCCTTGTTGGGGCTTTCCGACCATGAAACCAGTTCGCAAGGCGAACGCATACTGATTCAAAAGCGCTACGGCTTAAACTGGTATGACATGAGGTTTTGAAAACCTCCTTTACTTTCCGCTCTATTTAAACTAACATAGAAACAAGCCGATTTTCTGGCCGTCACCAGAAGACGAGGTTAAACAGGAGGGAAATCTCACAAGTGTCAGAAGAAAGCCAAAATGCAGCCCCTCGAC
>JACQJK010000073.1 GCA_016205055.1 Candidatus Doudnabacteria bacterium | reverse complement strand
TCGAGCGAAAACCCCGCCGCAGGGATGAGGTGTAATGGCTTAATTACGCCGAATTCCGAGAAGGGGTTTGCAGCCGAATTTCTGGAATTGCAGCCAAGAAGGATTTTTAAAATAGGTTCTAAATTAGTAAAGCGGGCCAAATCTGAATAGTCAATGTCGTTGGTGGCCGCGTTTTTGACCACATACTTAATTTTGGCTGTTTGAAAAAGTTCGTGCGTGGCGGCGGCGGATAAATCTCTGCGATAAGTTTTTGTTAACTCGTAAAAATCAAAATCAGTGTAAGTGACGACCTGGTAATCGGTAAACCAAGCCCGTGCTACAATGAGATGTAGGAATTACCCGCGTTGTTCACACTCTGTCATTCCGACCGAGTCCTCATGCAGTCGGGACGAGCCGAGGCATCCCTGGTCTGTTGCCCATGCCGGCAAGTTTAAGGGATTCCGCGGCTTCACTCACTCGCTGGATGCTCGTTCGTTCCGCTCGGAATGACAACTGACCGTTAAACAGTGTTAACAACGCTCTAAAATCTCACAAATGAGATTATGTTAAAAATCCTTGCTTACTCGCTGCTTTTGTCGCTGGTATTTTCCTGGGAAGAATGCAAATCCGCGGTGAAAATCCTGACGCGGGGTTTCTTCCGTCGTAAACCAGTGGAATTTTACACCAGCCACGTTGACCGCTTTGTGGGCACTTTGATTTTACTGGCAGCCCTCCCCATTATGCTCACCCAGCTCCTGGCTAGCGGCGATAACTTTTTTCGACAACTGGCCGTTACCGCCCTGCAACTGCTGATTATTTCAATTCTGGCTGTCGGGCTTTCCAAATTTATATATTGGATAAAAATTAGTTCGCAATATGAGGGAAAAGAAAAACTCGTGCCCCTGACCTTTTCCATACTCGGGTTTTTCTCTCCGATTTTTTCTCCTTTTGCAGGCGTTGACGGCGAACAGCGAAAAATCTTGGGCCAACTGGCGTTTTGGTTGAGTTTGCCCGCGCTGGCGGGACTGGCGCT
Source organism: Candidatus Doudnabacteria bacterium (assembly GCA_016205055.1). GTDB lineage: Bacteria > Patescibacteriota > Doudnabacteria > UBA920 > 2-01-FULL-50-11 > JACQJK01. The sequence goes on along the minus strand of JACQJK010000073.1, from coordinate 2,138 downwards.
GAAATTCTTTAGTGATTTCCAACCGCGTCCGGAAAACTATTTGCCCAATATCGACGCCGGCATCGCCGCGTTGGTGGGGAGCTTGATTATTCGCGTCACCGTGGATTTCCTGGAAAATTTTTTCCGGCTTTACCGCTTGGAAAAACTTTTTTCCTACTACCGCGTGGCATTGGGTATTGCGCTTATGGCTTTTATCATCAACGGTTTGGCAAACTAAAAAACCGCCGGCACAGGCCACCCCGTACCAGTGATATTCTAAGAACTGCTTTCGACTAAGCGAGAAAGAAGAACTTTGGCGGGCAGCGAAGTGGTCTTGAGTTTACGATCTATCGCCAAAAGCTCGCGCAGCGCCTGCTCCAGTTCCTGCACCGTAAACCTGCCCAAAAGCGGCAAATTAGCCCGCACGCGGTAAGCGGACCAGCCAAGCCGGTCGGCAAGGGAGCTTGTGTCGGGCGATGCTTGGCGAGCCGCGGCAAGCGCCAGCAGAGAACGAAACTGCGAAGCGACCGCGCCCACGATGGGCAATGCCCGGGACTTCAGATCGCCCGCGTTCCCCGAGTGGGACAGCAGTTCAGAAAGATACCGCCTAGCTTTTAATTTATCACGGGCGGCCAGGGCCCCGGTGAACAGGAAAATATTTTCGGAAAATTTTCCCGGAACCAGCTGCTCAACATCAACCGGCAGAATTGTCACGCCGCTTTTGTATGCGGCGAGCTTATCTAATTCTTGCGTGACTTGCCAGAGATTATATGCCGGCCGCTCTTCGTAGCCGCCGGCGGTTTTGACCCGTTCGCTTGCGTCACGGCCCAAAAGAGCAACAAATTTTTTGGCGGCGGCAGGCGCGAGTTTCATTTTTTTATCCCGACAGTAGTCAGCGATGAACAAATCCAGCGCGTCGGCAACGGGAACTTGATGACTGCTAATCTTTGCTCGACCGTCACCCTCTAGCGTTGTAAACTTCTTGTATAGCCGTAAAGTTTTTTTGACCCGCTCCCGCTCCCAGACCAGCAAGAAGGACTCTTCCGGAACCTGGTCGAGAAGTTCTAAAAACGGCTCTGCCTCTTCCGCCTTTCTTGCAAAAATGTTTTTCAAAACAATCAGGCGAACCGAGGAAAAAAGACCGGAAGTAAATAACGCCCCCTTCAACTTTTCCAACCACCCATCTTCCGATTCCGCATCAATGATGCTCACCCCGCTGGAGCCGTGCTTTTTGGCAAAGGACTCAATCCACAAACGCGCTTTGACCGAAGAGGTATAGTCGTCTTCGCCGTGGAACAAAAAAATCCGGGGTTTGCTTGACGCTTTAATCGAAACCTTGGCCATAAAATTCAAAACAAACTTGCGGGTTTGAGCGGTGAATGAACTTTTTGGTTGATCATCTTTTGCAAGTCTGACTGGCGCACGTTCCATTCTTTGCCAATTTTAAAAGCGGGCAGCTTGCCGGCGGAACACCATTCCCAAACGGTCTTCCGGCTTACCCCGAAAAACTTGGCGATTTCCTGCACTTTGAGGATTTTATCCGACATAATCACGCTTACAATACGACTTAATTCTAGCTTGGGCGTGAATCTGGTGCAAATGACGAGCCGTTGAAATTTTTCAAAAAATCTATTAAAATCAAAGTTGTCTTGTTCCGTATCGAACCCTCGTTACTTCCTCCTCCTCCGCTCGCCAAAGGCGAGCTTCGGCGGACAAGTACGGGGCAGGTATCACAAGTGGATTGGAACCTAGAATTTTTCAAAACGTTCCGCACTTTCTGCCCTCTGGACTTTGCCCCTATCGGGGCTCACCCGTTTAGGATGACGACGGACAGATTAAAAATGTCCCCGTGGTGAAATGGATATCACAGCAGTCTTCGGAACTGCTGTTGGGGGTTCGAATCCCTCCGGGGACGAATTGAGATTCGAATTCTTTTGGAGGCACCAGATAGGTGCGGGATGAAAATCCCTCCGGGGACGATAGGTGTTGAGGGTTCGATTCCCTCCAAGGGGCATAGGCGTTGGCAGGCGGGGCAGTTGCCTCTTTAGCAAACGGTTGCAGGCACGCCCCGCACCTTTTCATGCACCCGTAGCTTAATGGTAAAGCAGCCGCCTCTTAAGCGGACGATGTGCAGGTTCGAGTCCTGCCGGGTGCACCAC
>JACQJK010000060.1 GCA_016205055.1 Candidatus Doudnabacteria bacterium | reverse complement strand
TCCCCGCCCCAAGGGGCGGGAGGAAGTCAATTAAAAATTTAAAATTTAAAACTCAAAATTACAGTTCAAAATTCAAAATAACTCGATGTCGGAAGATTCTTATGAGGTAGAATTAAAGGCTAGGTTAGCAGCGCGTCAGAAAGCGGTGGAGGCGTTTAGAACCGCAACAGGCAACCAGTTTGCAAAACTTGAGGATTTTAAAACTCAACATTATCTAACCGCTCCGTATAAAGATACGCATGGCCGGGGGAGCGTGGAGGCCCGATTGTATCAGGACATGTTTGAACCTGAACTTTTTCGCCTGGCCGCGAACCTCGGCGGAGTCGAGCCGCTTCAGGAACTGAAGGAAAAACTCGAAGCCCTTGGTTTAAAAATTGGCTCAATCCGGAAAGGCGGTTGATGCACGTTATTCATAATTCGTGATTTATGATTCGAATTTTGTTTTTCGGCGATGTGGTGGGCAAAGCCGGGCGGGCCGGTTTACGCACGACCCTTCCGGAATTAAGGGAGGAGTTTAAGTCCGATTTAATCGTGGCTAATGCCGAAAACGTCGCGCACGGCGTGGGGATCACTCTCAAAACCGCCAACGAGCTGTTTGCCTCCGGGGTTGACTTCCTTACCAGCGGAAACCACGTGTTTGACCGGAAAGAGCAAACGGCGGAAGTTTTTGAAGTTTTGTCCGGACGGTTAATTCGCCCCGCGAATTTTCCCGATAGCTACCCGGGCAAAGGCTGGGAACAGATTTCAGTGCAGGGCAAGAAGCTGCTTATGGTAAACCTCAATGCCCAGGTGTTTATGGAGAAGCAATTCAGCGGAGAGATTCGTTCGCCCTTCATAACTCTAGACCGGATTTTGCAAACCGCGCCGAAATCAGACATAATTATTGTGGATTTTCATTCCGAGGCAACCAGTGAGAAGCGGGGCTTTGGATTTTACGCTGACGGAAAAGTAGCGGCCGTAGTCGGCACCCACACCCATGTGCAGACTGCGGATGCCCAAGTTTTACCCCAGGGGACGGCTTACATTTCTGACGTTGGGATGTGCGGCGCTCGCCAGTCGGTTTTGGGGGTAAAAACCGAGTCCGCCCTCAATCGTTTTTTAACCGGCGAGCGGACAGCGTTGGAGGTTGAGGAAGCAGGTGAAATCGAAGTAGGCGCAGTGCTTATTGAAATTGATCACGCTAGCGGTAAGGCAAAACATATTCAATCTTTTTTAAGAGTTTTTCCTGCCCCGGTTCTTTAAGATAGAATCGTCAAATATGCAAAAACAAAAATTTATCCGACCAGAGCATGTGCTATTGGAAGCGGGTCTGAAGCCGGAAATGTTTGTTGCGGACTTGGGAGTCGGTAGTGGTTTTTTTACTCTTCCCGCATCGGTTATTGTCGGAGACCAGGGACGGATTTGGGCGGTGGACGTTTTGGAGAGCGCCTTAAGTAAAGTAAGTTCTTCCGCGCGCTTGCAGGGACGCAAGAATATCCGCACCCTGCGGCACAACCTGGACGGGTACAACGAGTCTGCCATTGAAGAGTTATCTTGCGATTTAGCGGTTATCGGGAAAGTTTTGCCGCAAATGAAACATCCGGAAAACCTCGTTCGGGAAACTTATCGGATTCTCAAGACTGGCGGCAAAGTGGTGATCGTGGAGTGGAAGAAAGAACATACTAAACTTGGGCCGCCGTACGAAATGCGGATTGCTCCTGAAAAAGCCAAGGAGATTTTTACCGCGAAGGGGTTCAAATTTCTGCGAGAGCTTGAACCAGACGGTTTCCACTACGCTTTGCTGCTCGAGAAGTAATCCAAAAATTCCGGCCGTTCGTGTCTTATGCCAGTAAGAGATTTTCTTTTCAATTCCGATCTTGGAAGTTTGACCAGAGGCGATATCGTGTTGTTTTCGATTTTTGGTTTAGGGCTTGCCCTTTCATTAGTGTTTCTTGGTCTCCGGCGCGCATATCGCCAAAGGACCGTGTTAAAGAAATTATTCAGTCGTTTGCTGATGGGTTTTTCCAGTTTTGGAATCATCGGACTGGTTTGGTCAGGACTGCGCTACCTGGCAATTCCTTACTTGGGATTGCGGTTCGTCGCCGCCTTAATTATTGCGACTTTCCTGCTTTGGTTTTTGTTTGTGCTAAAGTATTTATTGTTTCAATATTCGACGGAACAGAGCGAGTGGGCGCAGGCGCAACTAAAAAAACGTTATTTGAAGATCAAGTGATCGATGATCAAGGAAGGAAATAAATGTTTTTTGATTTTTTTTTAAAACCCTCGGTTCAACAAAGCGACTTAGGCAAATGGGGAGAACAATTTGTCGCCGACCTTTATGCCCGCAAGGGCTACCAAATCATCGGAGAAAATTTCTTTAATCGTCGCGGAAAACGTCTGGGGGAGATCGATCTTGTGGCGGTAAAAGGCCAGTCGCTGGTGTTTGTCGAAGTCAAAACCCGCACCTCAAGCGCCTTTGGCACCGCGGCCGAAGCAGTTACTAAATGGAAACAGCGACGTTTGGTTTCTGCCTGCAAGATTTTTATTAACGCTAATCCTGCTTTCCAAAATCACAATTACCGAATTGACGTGGCGGAGCTGAACACCAATATTGACAGAAACAAAAATTCTGTTAGAATAATAGAGAATGCAGTTGAAGATGTATGGTAGTTTACTCTACACCGCCAGAATGCCACATCCGGAAGGGCGCGGACGATTGGTTTTAATACGGGAAGCGAAGCCCCCACGCCGCCCTCGACGTTACACCAGAGCGGCGCGGGGTTGACGGAAAAGTGTGGCGTAGGCCCGCTTTTTTTAATAATAATACACCGCAACCCTGCGTCAAAAATTTGTAACCCCAGTTTCCATTTTCTGATTTCTGTCCTTTGCTTTATGAATGAACAATTTGAACAAGCTTTAACCCAGATTGCTGAAGAGAAGGGCCTCGAGCGCGAGGAGATCTTAAAAATGATCGAAGGGGCGTTGGCAGCGGCGTTCCGCAAGGATTACGGAAAAAAAGATCAAAATATCGTGGTCGAGTTGAATCCCGAAAACCTTTCGACCAAAGTCTTTGACGTAAAAACCGTGGTGGAAGGCGAGCCGGAAGACTCCGTTAAAGAACTTACGCTCGAAGAAGCAAAAAAATTTAAAAAGAGTGTAAAAGTCGGGGATCAGCTGCGGACCGAGGTCACACCCAAAGAAGGTACTAACTTCGGCCGGATCGCCGCTCAAACCGCCAAGCAAGTGATCGTACAAAAATTGCGCGAGGCCGAACGCGAGATCATTTTTAAAGAATTCAAGGCCAAGGAGAGAACTCTTGTGGCCGGAGTGATTCAGCGGCTGGAGGGAGAAACCATCTTGGTAGATTTAGGCCGCTCCAGTGGGGTGTTGTTTCCCTCCGAGCAGATCCGGGGCGAAGAGTATCGCGTCGGGGCGCGGGTAAAAGTTTTGATTTTACACGTCGAACCAACGCCAAAAGGCCCGAAAATCACACTCTCTCGCTCTCATCCCGACATCGTGCGGAGGTTATTTGAAATCGAGGTGCCGGAAGTCAGCGGCGGGGTGGTGGAAATCAAGTCGGTTGCTCGAGAAGCCGGATCCCGGGCTAAAGTCGCGGTTTGGTCCAACCAAGAAGGAGTTGATCCCATTGGTTCTTGCGTGGGCCAGCGCGGTTCTCGCATTGATACGATTCGGGCAGAACTTGGCGGAGAAAAAATTGACGTGGTTGAGTGGTCTGAGGATCCGGTGAAATTTATCGCCAAAGCTTTGTCCCCGGCCAAAATTCTCAATGTGGAACTTAATGAGGACAATAAAGAAGCACGCGTGAATGTTTTGGAAGATCAGCTGTCCTTGGCGATCGGTAAAGCCGGACAGAACGTTCGCTTGGCGGCGCGCTTAACCGGGTGGAAACTTGACATTAAGCCGGAGAATCTTGACGGTGCGCCGAAAGAAGCAACTCCGTCGGGCTCCACGGAAGCGTCTCCAAGGGTTTCCGCCCCTGCTCCCGCTTCTGCGGATCCGCAGGAAGTTTTGGTAGACGACAAGTCGCGAGTACCAGAGGAGTCGCAGAAAAAACCAGAATAACGCAGTGGGACTAGATAAAAATCATAATTTATGCAAGAGTTACATAAATTTGGATTAAAATCTTGTCTTGCGCCAGTATTTTTTAAATTTAAATTGCTTCTATGCCATTTATCTCAAAGGTTATTGACCCCGAGTCCGCCGCGGACTGGGTGAGAGTCGGACAAGCAGTGTAGTGACTAATTTTTTACGAAAGGAGCACCTATGCCGTTAGTGCCTATGGTTATTGACAAATCCCAGTTTGGCGAGCGGGCTTACGATATTTACTCACGCCTGCTTAAAGAACGGATCATTTTTGTGGGCGAGCCGATTGATGACCATATGGCGAATATCGTCATCGCCCAACTGCTTTTCTTGGACGCCACCGACCCAAAAAAAGAAATTAAACTTTATATCAATTCCCCCGGCGGATCAGTGACCTCGGCCATGGCCATTTATGACACCATGCAATATACTAAAGCCGAAGTGGCCACGATTTGCGTGGGGCAAGCCGCCTCTGCTGCCGCCGTACTTCTAGCCGCTGGCACAAAAGGCAAGCGTTACTCTCTGCCGAACGCGCGGATCATGATTCACCAAGTCATGGGCGGCGCGGAGGGGCAAGCGACTGACGTTGAGATTCGTACGAGAGAAATGGTGCGTGTCAAAAATCAAATAAATAAAATTTTAGCGCAGCATACCGGCCAGTCGGTATCTAAAATCGAAAAGGATACCGACCGGGATTACTTTATGAGCGCGGAAGAAGCAAAAAAGTACGGAATAATCGATAAGATCATTGCTTAGAAATTCTCTTAATAGCTTCAAAAAAAGAGCGGCCTTGCGGCCGCTCTTTTCGGCATTGCGACCCCCTTTTCCTTGGCGAATCTTTGTGCAATCAGCGGCGCTCCCGTGTGCAATCAGCGGCGCGCTTAGGTGTGTGCGTTCAACAGTTTTAGAAAAGAGGAAAACCGGCAACGTCTGGAAATCAATTATATAAAAATTACACGATCGTATATAAAAAGTGTAAAGTGAAGATAAAATGATCGGGGAGGTGGTCTTGACCCTTTAGAACCTTTCGTTTAGTATTTGAGGTTGATTTCAAGCAATTTCAAGCAATGAGGAGGACCGTGATGAAATTGAGAGTTATTGCGAGGAGGACCGTGATGAAAGAGTTATTGCTGGATCTGTTGGGTCGGGCAAGTCAACTGCGAGAGCATCTCGGATCGAGATGGTGTGAAGAAGTACAGTGGAGTGACTTGGGCAAGCGCCAGACCCGTTTTGAACGATGCTTCAGCCAGTTGCTCTTCAGCAACACTCAACTTGGTGGACTTGGAGCGATTGTGGAAGTTGAGGGCTGGAAGCCCCGGGTGTTGGGGCTGCATGCGCCGCAGTACGAGTTGTTTGTCGACCCCATGGACGGCACGGCCAACACTTGCCGGTGGCAGGACACGGGTTCGCGCCTGATCGGCTCTGACGTTACGGCAGTGATAGCCGTCGCCCCATATGAGCGGGCAAGACCACTGCTCTTCGCCGATTTTTTTGCCGCGGGTGCGGTGGACTTGCGGTCGGCGGAGGGCGAAAACCAGATTTGGGTGGCGGAAAAGGGAAGGGGGGCCTGGACCGCTGCCAACCCCAAAGCCACTTTGGCCCCGATGACCCCAGGCCGCAATTATCACCGCCATTCGCCGCTGGTGGCTTGCGAATTTTTCCGTCATGTCAACTGGGCGACTCGGCTGTTGGTCAACCAAGCAATCGAGTGGTCGGACATGGCCAGCAGTTTCATGAACATGTTACGGGTGGCTCTCGGCGAAGCCGACTGCTATATCAACAACGTGTTGCCGGAGTATTCCAGCGAGGGCCAGCGCGGGCACGAGTTAGGGGCGCTCATGCCGTTTTTGAGCGAACTGCAGGGGTGTGCGCTTGACGCGCGCAACCGTCGGCCTCTGGGCGAGTCGCGTTTTACCTTTGACGGCATGACGCCGGTGATCATCGGCGTTGACCGGGAAACGGTGGACTATTATCTCGGCTTGATCAACCAGTCGTTGGAAACCGAGATAGCGCTTCCCGACGCTGGCCCCATGCCCCTACGGACGCTAATCAGCGCGATAAGCAAGGGGTTGCAGGCAAGACCGGGGAAGCTTCGTCCGCTCGGCTCGATTCCCGAACAAAAGTAAACGCCCTGACACCGTCCCGTCGGGGCTTTTTGTATCCTTTTATTCGCGCAGGTACGCTTCCAGCGCCGGGCAAGGCAGGCAGTCGTTACACGCTTCGGTTCCAAGGTTTTTTCAGGTCATATTTGACTATTCTCTTATTCGCGCTTGCCCCGTAGTTTCGCTGGCGCGAATACTACTGGGGCGAATAAGAGAATGGTTGCTGTGCAAACAACCTTCGGCTTTATTTCTCTGCCCTACCCATTCCCTCTTGCCGCTGTGATGAATGCCAGCCCGGATCCGCCTAAGCCAGAGGAGGAGAAAACATAAATCCGCTGGCTGCGGGGATTTCTATTTCACGTTTTCTTCAAATACCCCCTCGGGTTCCAGGTCACGTAAAATTTTTCGCGCGAAGCGTCCGGTTGAAATTCCGGATGTTTTTTCAAAAATTCCCGCACGGCTTCCATGGGACCGGGGCCAAAACTCGGATAAACCGGGTAGCCGTTTAAATAGGTGTCTTCCAAAATCATGTAACTGCCGGGGGTGACTAACTCCCCGTAAAGTTCCAACTCCCGGTCCACGTGGTGCTTGCGGTGCAGAGAATCCAAGACCGCCAAAACGGTTTCTCCCGGTTTAATTTGGGATTTCAGTTGGCTGATGATTTCATCGGCAATAGATGAGCCAGTCAGGTAAGAAATTCGGGGATGTTGCGGGCGGTTGGGGAATTCCTCGATGTCCACCGTTAAAATCCTGCCTTTGCCGATAAGATCGAGCATGTGTGCCATAAACAGGGCGCTGCCGCCCCGGTTGGTGCCCGTTTCCACGATTACGTCGGGCTTGAGCTCATAGATCATTTCCTGGTAAATCCATAAATCGAGCGGCAATTTCCAAACCGGAATACCCATCCAGCGGGTGTTGCGCCAAGTGCGGTGTTCGTCGTTAAAATAGAGCTTGCCAAAAAGCGTTACCGACAAATGGCGGTTGGTAAAGTAGCTGCGAACGATTTTTCGAATCAGATTGATTTTATACAGGGGTTTGAGTAAAAATTTTTTTAAGTTCATCGCGGTTGATCAAAAATTAATATTGGCGTTCGTAGTTCTCTTTTTTTCGTTCGACTTTTGGTCTTATCTGCCAGTAGCTATTTTGATCCGCCTCCGCCCGAAGGCCGCTTCTGTCCCATTCTAAATTTAAGAACTTTTTACCTAAATATCGGATTAAACCGATAGGCGTTAAAATGACAAAGAATACGAGCGTGAGTATTATCCGAGTTGTCAGCCAGCCAAGCACGATACCTAGGCCTATCCAGATTTTATAAAGGGGTTTGAGGAACCCTCGGAATATAAACCCAGCCACCATGAACAATAAACCGAACAGGAAGAGGAAGGGGTGGAAAATTCCGGTTTTTAGCCAAAAAAAAGCGCCAATCAAAAAAAGAGCAATACTAAT
>JACQJK010000065.1 GCA_016205055.1 Candidatus Doudnabacteria bacterium | reverse complement strand
CTGCGGGGCGCTCCCCAACGGGAGCACCCTTCCGCAATTCTGCAGAAACCATATGCTTTGCATTCTGCAGAATTGCTGGATTTATGTTTTCTCCTCCCGGGGCTTAGGCGGATCCGGGCTGGCATTCATCCCTGCGGCAAGCCGCAAGGGTATTCTGCCAGGGAAAATAAATCTAGGGGATTCACACTCATTGAATTACTTGTTGTCATTGCGATTATTGGTTTGCTTTCAAGTATAGTATTGGTAAGTTTGAATAGCGCGCGCGGTAAAGCAAGAGATGCCAGCCGCAAAGCGAGCTTGAGACAATTATCAACTGCTTTGGAATTGTACTATGACAGCAATAACGCCTATCCAACAACTGGCGGCGGTTGGTGGGGTGTCTCTGTAAACGGAGGAAGCCGTGCCACAAGCGGCGCCAATGCGTACATACCGGGGCTAACTCCTACTTACATTGCTGTTTTACCCACCGACCCGAAAAGAGATACCAGCGGCTGGTCTGGTTATCTGTATAATTCGAACGGAACGAATTATAAATTACTTTCTCACGCAAATGGACCAGAGAGTTTTCCAAGCGCCGGCCAGCCATTTTACGATCCTGTGCGTCCGACGTGGGCGTGGATGGTATGCAGTGGTGAGCCGGCCTGTAGTTCTTGGTAATGCTTTGTAAATAGTTTCCGCCCCCGCCCAAACTTTGCCCGCCCGCCCAATCCGGGTCCATTCGACAAAGCTCAAGGCGAGGGCAGCCCCGAAGCAGGGCAAGCTCGCAACGGGGTAAAAATTCCGCCTGCATTGAGTCCGTTGAAGTGTTCGAGCTATGTCTAAAATACACCGCCACGAGAGGAGGGTTTAGCCGCAGTTAACGATTCCACTTTCCGCATGCTTACATATATATTATTTGTCATCGGTTTTCTCGTACTTATCAAAGGCGCAGACTGGCTGGTGGAGGGAGCGGCCTCGGTGGCCAAGCGGCTGGCAGTCAGCGACATTGCGATTGGCCTTACGGTCGTGGCCTTCGGCACTTCCATGCCCGAGATGATGGTAAACTTATTTGCCAGCGCTCAAGGCAACACCGAAATCGCCATCGGCAATATTTTGGGCAGTAACATTGCTAACATTTTGTTAATTTTGGGGATCTCCTCCATGATTTATCCTTTGTCGGTGCACAAAAACACCGTTTGGAAAGAAATCCCCTTATCTTTATTGGCCGTTGTCATCGTTGGCCTTTTGGCCAACGATGTTTTAGTTGATGGGGCTGCGGCATCGGTGTTGACCAGGAGTGAGGGTCTTACACTTATCGGCTTTTTCGTCATTTTTATGTACTACACGTTCGGCATTGCCAAAGCCAGCGAGGAGAACATAAGCGAAAGAGAAGTCCGCGAGCATGGATTGGTTCGATCTTTAGTTTTTGTCATGGCCGGTTTGCTGGCTTTAGTCTTGGGTGGCGCGTGGATTGTAAACGGAGCGGTGGCGCTGGCTTCGGCGGCCGGTTTAAGTCAATCTTTGATCGGCTTGACGATTGTCGCTGTAGGTACGTCCTTGCCGGAGCTGGCGACTTCCGTCGTGGCCGCTTATCGGAAAAATACCGATATCGCCATTGGCAACGTGGTCGGCTCGAACATCTTTAATATTTTTTGGATTTTGGGGTTGAGCGCGGTCATCAGGCCCTTGTCCTTTAACGCGACCGCTAACGCCGATGTCGCCATGGTTATCGTCGCGAGCTTGTTGCTATTTTTGTTTTTGTTCGTCGGCAAAAAGCATATTTTGGAACGATGGCAGGGATTGGGATTCGTCTGCTTCTATATTGGATATTTGATTTTTTTAGTAATGCGCGGATGATTGGAATCGTTTTTTGATTCATTTGATTAAAGAGTAATTGGCGGGCGGCGCATCGCGGGAATAATCGTCTTGACCCCGGCGAGGCCTTTCAGTTATTATTAAGTTGCAAAGCATTAATCCGCAGGAGTTTTATATGGCCAGGGGAAGATTTTTGAGCAAATTAATGGGGGGAGGGGAAGAGGAAGAGCTTGAGGATATGATTGAAGAAGAGGTTGTGGAAGAAAATAACGCCGAGGAGCCGGAAGCAGAACAGGAAGAATCCGCGACAATAAAAACCAAAGGCCGTTCCAAAAAACCCTCGCGCGTGGATGTGGGCGAAGGGTCGCCGCAACCCACCGGCGAGAGCGAGGGATGGGTCAACGAATACGAAGGGCAGTTGACCTTGGACGTGTATCAGACAAAAGATAACGTCATGATCAAATCCACCATCGCCGGCGTGAAAGCCGAGGATTTGGATATTACCATTGCCAACGACATGGTCACCATCCGCGGGGAAAGGAAAAAGGACGAAGAAGTCAGAGCCGAGGATTATTTCTATCAAGAGTGCTATTGGGGACCGTTTTCCCGTTCCATCATCCTGCCGGTTGATATTGACGTCGAAGGCGTGAACGCCGAAATCAAAGACGGAATCCTGACCGTCATGCTCCCGAAAGCCGCGAAAGCCAAAACCAAGAAGATTAGGGTCAAAGGATCGGTTTAGCTTTTTTCAAAAACAGACTTCGGGCCGCCGATTAAAATCGGCGGCCTTTGCCTTTTGGTGAGCGCCTAGGCGCTTTCCGGTGTTTGAAAAAAATGATAGAATAATGCAAGGTTGGCTAGATTTTGTTGAGTGAGGTTTACTATTTTCTGAAACAAAAGTGAGCAGAAGAAGGCGCAAGTACTATTCATATACGCGACAAGCAAACGAGGGCGCTCCCCTGGGATTAAATTTGTCCGGTGAAACCAGAAGGGGGATCGCCATCATCGCTTTTTTAGCGGCGGCGGTTATCACGAGTTTGGCCATTCTTGACTATGCCGGTTCTATCGGCCGGATCATCCGCGACTTGCTGCAGTTATTAGTCGGCCGAGCCGCGGTCGTTTCCCCGGTTTTTTTTCTGGCCGTGGTTCTTTCTTTAGTGCTGGGTAGTCGGCGTAAAGTTAAAGAGCCGGCCGGTCGCGACGAAGACAAGGCGCAGTCCTCTTTGTCGCGAGCATATTTAGGCGGATTTGTTTTTGTCCTGGCCGTAACCGGCATTTTGTATGTTCTGGCGCTTTCCGGCAAAAATTCCAGCCCCTTTGAATTAACGACTTTAAAAGAAGGCGGGGGTTACTTGGGGATTTTTACCGGTCTGCCGCTTTATTCTTTGATGGGTTTTGGCGCCTCCTTGGTAATTTTGGCGGCTTTATTGCTGATTGCTTTTTTGGTTGCCTTTGACTTGAGCTTCCACGGTTTAGTTACCGCCTTGGGAAAATTCTTGATTAAATTTGTTTTTCAAAGAAAAACATCCGAGTCAAATCAAGAAACACCGCCGGCTGCGCAGGAGCAAGTGAAGATTAACACTATGGAGAGCTTGGGGTTTGTCGCAAGCGCGCTTAAAAAGCCGATGCAAAGCAAACTCCCGGAGCAAGTTATAAAGGAGTCGGATGAAACTCCGGCCTCGTTCGATCGCGATAGTAGCGACTCGGCGCCTACAGGCGAAGCCCGGGACGGCGTATCGATCCCGGCATCTTTAGCCCGGTTTCGTAAGGGAATCTGGCAACTGCCGCCTGTGGAGTTGTTAGTCGAGCCGGAATCCTTGGTGGCCAGCGGGAATATTGAGGCCAGCGTTAAGATTATTAAAAAAACCCTGGAGGATTTCGGAGTTTTTGTGGAGATGGGCGAGGTCAATGTCGGCCCGACGGTGACGCAGTACACCTTTCGGCCGGCGGTCGGCGTAAAATTGGCGCAAATTATTTCTCGCCGGGACGATTTGGCCTTGGCCTTGGCGGCTCCCTCGATTCGAGTGGAAGCGCCGATACCGGGAAAGTCGCTCGTGGGGATTGAAGTGCCAAACTCGGCAAAATCGATGGTTGGCTTGCGCAGTTTAGTTGATTCCGAAACCTTCAGAAACAGCACTGCCAATCTGCTTTTTGCTTTGGGCCGCGACGTTGCCGGGCACCCGATGATGGCGGATTTGGCAAAAATGCCTCATTTGCTGATTGCCGGAGCGACGGGAGCGGGGAAGTCCGTTTGCATCAATACCGTTCTCACCTGTTTTCTTTATCGGAATTCTCCGGAGGAGCTGCGGCTGATTATCATTGATCCAAAGAGAGTGGAACTGACTTTGTACAACGGCATTCCCCATTTATTAACCCCTGTTGTTACTGACCATAAGCAAGCCATTGCAGTCTTGAAGTGGATGGTTATGGAAATGGACCAGCGTTATCGGCGCCTGGCCGAAGCCGGCCAAAGAAACATCGAAGAATACAACCAGTCGGTCAGTGAAAAGTTGCCCTACCTGGTTTTGGTGGTGGATGAGCTGGCCGATCTGATGGCTGTTGCCAAGGTGGATGTGGAGTCGGCGATCGTGCGATTGGCCCAGATGGCGCGGGCCGTGGGACTGCACTTGATTCTTGCCACCCAGCGCCCCTCGGTGAATATTTTGACCGGTTTGATCAAGGCCAACATCACTTGCCGCATTGCTTTTTCCGTTGCCAGTCAAGTTGATTCCCGAACGATTTTGGATATGGCCGGCGCCGAAGACCTCCTGGGACACGGTGACATGCTCTATACTGCGCCCAATCTTCCAAGACCCAAACGGATCCAGGCGCCGTTTATCAGCGAACGGGAAGCGCGCGGGGTAGTTGATTTTATTCAACAGCAGGCCGGAGAGTTTGAGTACCAAGAAATCGCTTCGCGAAAAACGGCGGGCGGCAATGGTCTGGAAGATTGGTCGGGCGAGGACGAGATGGACGATGAGTTGTTGAACGCGGCGATTGAAGAAATTCGCCGGGCAAAGAAGGCCTCGGCCTCGTTATTACAGCGCCGGTTACAAGTCGGCTATGCCCGGGCGGCAAGGATATTGGATATCTTGGAAGATCGAGGATTAGTCGGTCCGGCCGACGGGGCCAAGCCCCGCGAAATCTATATTGAAGAATCGCCGGATCAATAATTTTTTTGCGGTCCCGCAAGCGGCCGCATACCTCGAGGGGATTAAATGCAGTTTGGCCGTTTTGCTATGGCATTATTTAAAGCCAAAAAAGTTAAGATTGAGACCCTCGGAGAATATTTACTGCACGCTCGGGAGTCGTTAAACTTTTCTTTACTGGAGGTGCGCAAGCTGACGCAAATTCCGGAGAAATATTTGGAATCAATGGAACGGGGAGACTTTGCCCGGCTCCCTGCTGATGTGTATGTAAAGGGTTTTTTAAAACGAATTTCCTCGCTTTATAGAGTTTCTGAAGAGGTACTGCTGACACAGTTTGCAAAAGAGCGCGGCGTCGAGCGGAGTTTAAAGCAGGAGCAGTTGGCGCCCGTGTCTGTCTCCAGTTCCCTGTTTCCTAAAATCTTGATTACGCCCAAGCTCTTGGGCGTAATAGGCATCCTTTTATTGGTCGCTGTCAGTATAGTGTATCTGCTGTTGCAAGTTCGTTCGGTGTCGAGCGCGCCCGTTTTAAATTTAACTTTTCCTCAAACCACCACTGTAATTAACTCGTCAAGCATTTTATTGAGGGGACAGGCCGAGCCCGGAAGTCGCGTGCTGGTTAACGATTCGGAAATACCGGTAGACGAGAACGGCGAGTTTCGGGAAATTATTAACTTAAGTGAAGGGAGCAACACGCTAGTTGTGCGGGCCGAGAACAAATTTGGCCGCACCACCACCGTGGAAAGGACGGTGGTGGTGCGATTTGGTCAATCAGCCGCCCCTTCTACACCAACGAACAGCTCAATGGAAAAACTGCAAGTTGTGGTGGTGGTGGGACCGGAAGACGCTTGGATTTTGGCAGATAGCGACGGCCAGGTGGTTTTCGATGGGGTAATTCCCGCAGGCACCGGCAAAACTTTTGAGGCCGAAAAAAAACTGCTCTTGACTACCGGTAACGCCGGTTCGACCAGGGTGAATTTCAACGGCACTGATTTGGGGGTCTTGGGCCAGCCCGGAGAAGTTTTATCGAACATCGAATTTTCGCGTTAAGCGTTGACCGAATCCTAAATCCGGCTTTATAATGATCTAATTACCCCCCCTCGACAACTTATTATTATCCTCCTTTTATATATGGCCAAGGACAAAACTTCTGGTTCGACGGAATCGAATAAGTGGAAAGCCGCGGAATCGGCGATTGACCAGATCAAAGATCGCTTCGGGGACGGCGCGATCATGCGTTTGCAAGAAGCCAAGACGCTGAACGTGCAAGCCATTCCCACCGGTTCCATTTCGTTGGATTTGGCGCTCGGCATTGGGGGTATTCCGCGCGGGAGGATCATCGAGATTTTTGGGCCAGAATCCTCCGGCAAAACGACTCTGGCGATGCACATGGTCGCCGAAGTCCAAAAAACCGGCGGCTTGGCGGCTTTTGTTGACGCCGAGCATGCCCTTGACCCGCAATACGCCGGACGCGTTGGCGTGGATTTGAACGATTTATTAATTTCCCAGCCGGATACCGGCGAGCAGGCCCTGGATATCGTGGAAACTTTAGTACGGTCCAATTCCATTGATATTATTGTGATTGATTCGGTGGCCGCCCTTACCCCGCGGGCGGAAATCGAGGGGGAGATGGGCGACTCGCATATGGGTTTGCACGCCCGCTTAATGTCCCAGGCCTTGCGCAAACTGACCGCGATAATTGCAAAATCTAAAACCACAGTGGTCTTTTTGAACCAAATTCGCATGAAGATCGGGATTATGTTTGGTAATCCGGAAACCACCACCGGCGGCAACGCGTTGAAGTTTTACGCCTCGGTTCGTCTGGATATCAGAAAGATCGCGCAAATCAAGCAGGGAGATAAAATCATTGGCAATCGGACGCGAGTCAAAGTCGTCAAGAACAAAGTCGCTCCTCCTTTTCGCGTAGCAGAATTTGATATCATGTGGAACCAAGGCATATCCTACCAGGGCGACTTGCTCGATGTCGGAGTGGCTTTAGGCGTTGTGGCGAAATCGGGCAACTCCTATAGTTTTGGCGAGGAAAAGCTGGGCGTGGGCAGAGAAAACGCAAAGTTATTTCTGCAACAGAACCCCAAAGTCGTCAAAGCAGTTGATGGGGCAATTCGTTCGGCATCAAAATCCGCCGCGGCCGCGCCGCCGGGCGGCAGCGAGGAATAATCTATACCGATATTCTCTGGCCATCGGTCAAATTGTGTGATCGTATATTTGACGCATTCGACTCTCCTGTCAGAAATTGCGGCAATCTAAACGAGTTCATGCTTTACGGTCGTGGAGCGGGTGTACGGCCGCCCGCCTTAGCCGGTTGGTTTTTCGGGAGAAGGTTCACCAGAGGGTAATTTTAGTCATAAACCGTTTTTTTAGAAAACGCGATGAAGCCAAGCGCAGCGAGAAAGAAAAACGTGCCGGCGGGCAGGCGGGAGTATTGCGCCGTCGATTTGGAAGGGACTGGATTAGATCCAAAAAAAGACGCGATTATTGAAGTCGGAGCAGTGCGTTTCGCCGCAAGCGAGAAAGGAGAATTAGTTTTTGAGGAAGAATTTTCCGAGCTCGTTAAGCCCAAGATTCCCATTCCGGAATTTATTCAAGGGCTTACCGGTATTACGGACAAAACCGTGGCTGCGGCCCCACCTTGGGAGAAAGTCAGTACAAAATTTCGGGAGTTTGTCGGCGACCGCATTATTGTCGGTCAAAACATACCCTTTGACCTTGCCTTTTTGGCCGGCGTAGGAATGAAGTTTGAGCAGCCCTTTATCGATACTAAGGAACTTGCTCAAGTTTTTTTACCTTGGGTAAAGCATTTTAACCTTGAGTATTTGATGCGCCACTTTAACCAGTCGTTGGTATCGCATCACCGGGCTTTAGACGATGCCAAGTCGGCGGTCGTGTTGCTTCAAAAAATCATGGAAACCGCGCGTGGGTTTCCCGTGGAGTTGCGACCCAAGCTGATTAACTTACTTAGTGAAAGCAACCTTCATTATAAGGATCTTTTTTTGTTGGCTTTAAAACAGCCGCCCCTGCCGAACGGAGCTGTCGGCATGACTTCTACTGGTCAGGCGGAACAAATGTCGCTTTTTCGTACTCCACAACCCTCCCCCCGAGCCGGTCAAGGTCCAGGTTTGCCTCGGAAAACACGTGCGGTGCTCGAACAGATAATCGGCGCTCCCGGCATCAATTTCGTCCACACGTCAATTGGCGCAAAATTTGAAGGTTACCTCACCGTCTTTCCCGAGTTTATTAAACCGGGTTCCCAGGGAGCGGTGGTCAGTCTGCCCGACGATTTTGAATTTGCCGATTTGCCTTTACTCTTCCGGTCTTCTGGCTGGCTGGTCATAGAGGATCCCGCGCATTTTATCTGCCCGGACCGGCTGGAGAAATGTTTACGGCGCAAATCTCGACCGGCCCCATTCGATCAATTCTTGGTCAAGCTTTTGATTTGGCGCTCCCGCGAGGCCTCCGGACGGATCACCAGGATGCCGCTTTACGGCCAAGAATATTTTTTTATCGGGCTGGTGACCCGCGAGTTTCAGTATTGTTCTGCCCACCGACAGCGGCCAGATTGCAAGTTGCAACATACGCTCCAAGCCCTTTCGGCTCGTGCACGGATTGTCACTTCTCACAGCGCTTGGCTTAAGCTTTTTAGATATGCAAAAAAGTTATCTTTTGCAAGGATGTTTTTTTATGATGTACAAGCGCTGGAGCGGGCTTGCTTGAATGCTGATGCGACGACTTTGTCTTTATCTTCGCTCAGGGAGTTATTAACGCTTGTCCACTCGCCCAACGAGGGCCGCGGGATGATGGAAAAAATTGATGCAGACGCTCCCCAACTGGTGGCAACGGTTCTGAATGAACTGGATTTAACTTTTGGTTTGTGGAATATTGCCTTTAATAAAAATTTTCCCGTAAACCCGCAATGGGTGGTAGATGACGAGTTTCGCGACAGCGAAATTTATCCGCAGTTTTTAAAACCGGGAGAGCGACTCGTTAGTACTTTAGATAAACTCATCGACACGCTTTCTACAAGCAAACCGAGCGAAAGCCCGCAACGAGTTATTTTAGACAAGTTAATTGCGGTGAAACATTTTTTGGAGGAGTTTTTTTTCCGACCGAAACCCAACCGTATTTATTGGCTGGATGCTTTTTATTCCGGCATGAAACTGAAAGCGCAGAGTAAAGTTTTTGAGCATTTTGCGAACAAGAGAAAAGTCCAAATCACTTTTTTCGGATTGTTGCCCAACCAAGGAGCGGTCGAGTATTACGAGCGTATTTTTTCTCTTCCCCAGGCAAATTTTTCCCGTTCCCCAGCCCCCGCCCTGCCGCTAAAGCTTTACTTGCCGGAATTTCAACAGTCCTCCAAGCAGGTATTTCGTGATCAACAAGCGAATAAAGCCCTGCAGCACTTGTTGGAGCGATTCACAGGCCGCACCATTGTTTTGTCTTCTTCTCAGCGCAGCTTAGAACAACTTTATGAAACCCTGGCCGAAACGGATTTCAAAAGTCGGCTTTTGGTCCAGCGATTAACCGGACACCAATGGAAAAATTTGGAAAATTTTACCGCTGATCCGAAAGCCATTTGGCTGTTGACCGCAAACAACTTCATGCGCTCCACAAGCTCGCTGCCGGGGGTTGCTCAAATCGTTTTTTGGCGCATTCCTTACGAAGTGCCTGGGGTATTGGCCAGCGCCTACGACGAGCAGTCGGTGTTCGAGAAATACATTTTGCCAAAAACCGCGATCAACTTGTTGCGAATTTTACAGATTCTTTTGGGGTCGGCTGATATAAGTCCGGTATCTAGTCAGCCGCTGAAAGTTTTTTTTCTTGATCGGAGAGTCGGCGAAGGTTATAACGAAGTCTTATTACAGACCATTGCTGAAGAGTTTCAGACTCAAACACAGGAGTTTGACCTTTTTGATCCAGATTTTTCCGAGGACTGACCAGATTGTCCCAGATTGTAAAGTAGATGTTTCGCAATTCGTTCCGGTGTTTATCACCAGACTTATCCACAGGACTTTTTGCTGTTTTGAGCGTTTTTATGCGATTGACAAAAACGCCTTAGATTGATAAGATACCTATAGTAAATCGCACGTTAACAGCATATTTCCGAAAGTCGCCGCAGGATGCGGATTTTTATTTGTCCGCATTCGGAACCTTCCTTAAAGTTCCTGCGATAAAAATTCGGGTGAGAAAGGGTGGTCAGCAAAATTATCATTGTGTTTCCTTTTTCCTTGGTGATGGCTAGCCTTTCTCCGCCCGCTGTTCGTCGCAGGTGGCCCCGGCCCACCTTTTCGAAAAAAACAAAAAACAAAAAAGTGGACTGGAAAAAAACAAACATCAAAAAAAAGGCTCTTCTTTCCGCCATTGGCGGAGAGTTGAACCACAAGAACAGCTATGTGGAGTTGCACCTTATATAAATGAGCTGGGAGTTATAAGGTATCGGGGAATTCTGATGAAATGGTTGCCTTCGTCCGCCTCGGCGGACGAAAACAATCTTAAGGAATTCCTCAAGACCCCCGAAAACGGGGCACACATTTATTTTTGTAGGCCCGGCAGAACGGGGGTTTTCCATTGCAAGATTTTTCTCCTAGCATATACTTAAGACAGAATTAACCCCCTCGTGTCATGAGTCCCGAATTTATTGCCGACAGCAAGGCAAAACTTGAGAAAGAGAAAAAAAGGTTAGAGGCGCTCTTAGGGCACGTCGCGCATCGCGACCAGACTGCGGTGCAAGAAAATTATGCGACTGATTTTCCCAACGTCGGCGACAGCATGGACGAGAACGCCAAAGAAGTTGAGTTGTACGCAACGAATCTCGGAGAGGAAAAAGCTCTGGAAGCAAGATTGCAAAAAATTATTACCGCACTTTCCAGAATCGCCAACAACAGCTTTGGTCGCTGTGTGATCGGCGGTGAAGAGATCGAAGCAGATCGTTTGCGTATCGCTCCCGAGGCCGAGACTTGCGTGAAACACTCATCCTAAAACCGGTTTATGAGAATTCCGGAATGGCAGAAGGTTACGACGGCAACCGCGGCGGTCGTTTTTTTATTTTGGCTGGCGTCCGGAATTCAGTCCCTGGTTTTAAAACAATTCTCTCTATCAGAAAGCTTTTCGCTCACGCCGCATATTTTCTTGCAACCCGAACAAAATTTTAATTTCGCTTTCGGTTTTTCCCTCCCGCCGCTTGCGACTCTGTTGATCGGCCTGGCGGCGTTTTTGACGGTTGCAATATTTTTCCTGCGCAGTCTTAAGAAAGCCAGTCGGTTGTTAATTTTCGCTTTTTCCTTTATTCTGTCGGGAGCGGTTTTTAACCTCTATAGCCGCGCGAGCAACGGTTTTGCCTGGGACTATCTGGGGGTGCGTTTGTTAGGGCTGGAAGGGCGTTGGAACCTCGCCGACATTTTTATTTTAGCCGGGTTGATTGTGTGGCTTTATGATCTCTCCGTCGCCGCAAAACGACCCGGCGCCCCGTCCGCCTAGAGCGGAATACCACGTTTCCCCTGGCATTCCTTAAAGCCGCGAGCTCAAGGGATACACCAGCATCTAAACTAGTGCTTTATCATTCGCGGCCGGCGAAGCCGACCGCATACCCAAGAAGCTTACTGTGGGGATATATAGAATCCGTCCGAAGGTCTCACGTTCCCCCGACCGAAGGACACTTTGGAAAAGGGAGGCAGCCCCGAACCGTGCGGTTCGGGGCGATCGGAAGGGTCCGCCTAAGGCGGACGGGTTTTTCCCTCCGAGTTTTATTAATTGAAATGTTTGACTAAAGTTTTTACGGCCGCTTTAAACGGCATCCAGGCCGCGATCGTCGAAGTGGAAGTGGACGTCATTTCCGGACTTCCCCTGGTTGTGATTGTCGGTCTGCCTGACATGGCGGTGAAGGAGGCCAAGGAAAGGGTCAGATCGGCGATTAAAAACTCGCAAGCGATTTTTCCCAACTCCCGGGTCGCCGTAAATCTGGCTCCCGCCGACCTCCCCAAAAACGGTTCCCATTTTGATTTGCCCATAGCGGTTTCCATTCTTATAAACTCCGGGCAGTTGGCGGCCAGCGTCGGCAAAACTTTATTCTTAGGAGAGCTCGCGCTCGACGGTCAAGTCCGTCCGGTGCCAGGGGTGCTGCCCATCGTGATTTCTGCCAAAGAACGCGGTTTTGAAGAAATCGTAGTTCCGCAAGATAACGCCGATGAAGCGGCTTTGGTTGGAGGAGTGAAAATCATCCCGGTCGGGTCGTTGGCTCAAACGGTCGCTTTTCTGCAAAAAATCAAACCGATTCTTCCGCACCGCGGCCGAGTGCGCGGGCAGAGCGGGAAAGTCGTTGATGCCGGATCCTTGGACATGCGAGATATCAAAGGGCAAGAGCACGCCAAACGAGTGGCGGAAATTGCCGCTGCCGGCGGCCATAATCTTCTCATGATCGGTCCCCCGGGCAGCGGCAAAACGCTTTTGGCCCGCGCCTTTGCCACCATCTTGCCGATGCTGACGGAGGAAGAAGTCCTGGAGGTCACCAAGATTCATAGTGTGGCCGGGGCGTTTACCACCACCGGGTCTTTATTGACTACGCGGCCCTTTCGCGCACCCCACCACACGGCCTCGGCCGTGGCCTTGGTCGGCGGCGGTTCTTATCCTAGGCCCGGGGAGATTTCCCTTGCCCACCGGGGAGTGTTGTTTTTAGACGAACTGCCGGAGTTTTCCAAAAACGTTTTGGAAAGTTTGCGACAGCCCTTAGAAGACGGGGTGGTTACCGTGGCTCGCGCCACTGGCGCCGTTACTTTTCCCGCTCGTTTTACTCTGGTTGCTGCGCAAAACCCATGCCCTTGCGGCTACTATGGCGACCTGGTTAAGCCCTGTATTTGCTCTCCCGGTCAGATTTTGAACTATCGCAAAAAAGTTTCCGGGCCTTTACTCGATCGCATTGACCTGCATGTGGAAGTCCCGCGGATTACCTATGAAAAAATCACTGCGGCGGCAAGCGCGGAGGATTCCCAGGCCGTTCAGCGCCGGGTGGAGCGGGCGCGCTTGCGCCAGCGCCGGCGTTTCCAAAAGGCCGCGCTCAACTTAAACTCTAACGCGGAGTTGAGCAGTAAACAGGTCGAAACTTTTTGCCCGCTCGACAGAGCCGGGGCCGAGCTTTTGAAAAGCGCTTTAAATTCTCTTCATCTTTCCCCCCGTTCCTATTTTCGAGTGCTAAAAATCTCCCGCACGATCGCCGATTTGGCCGCAAGCGACGATATTGCCGCCCCGCATGTCGCCGAGGCCATCCAATACCGGCCGCAAGAAAGTTCAATGTAAGATAGGATTAACGGACTTGCCGTTTCCTGGTCTGGACCCGTAAGTGGTCATGGACGCCCGCCTTAGGCGGACGACCGCAAACCGCTGCGTCGTTTTCATTGTCCGCGCCCAGGCGGGTTGCCTCAAAAAACTGTTTTTCAAAGAGGTTCTTTAGAACCTATTTTAAAAATCCTTCTTGGCTGCAATT
>JACQJK010000059.1 GCA_016205055.1 Candidatus Doudnabacteria bacterium | reverse complement strand
GTACAAGTGGTGGGGATGGTGGGAGTTGAACCCACACGACCTTGCGGTCATACGGCCCTGAACCGTACGTGTCTGCCAGTTCCACCACATCCCCAAGATAGTTATTTTTTCAGTTGTCTTTTGGTTTTCAGATACCACTGTTCGACATTCAGGAAGCGCTGGGATTGGTCCACGATATTTTGCAGTGCAATGCCCATGATTTTCGTATCCACGCCATAGACAAACAGCGAGTTGGCGATAAAGATTGCCGGGACGTCATCCACAATAAGTTCCTGAAAGCGCAGATAGCGCGCGGCGCGATAAGCAGGATCAGCGTTGGTTCTGGCTTCGGTGATCAGCGCGTCGGCTTCTTTACTGGCAAAGGACGACAAGTTTAACCCTGGGTCAGTGCGCTGGGATGAATGCCAAAACGGGTACGGGTCGGGGTCGGCGCCGACGTTTTCGGAGAACAAGAGCGATTCGTATTCTCGATTGGCGATGCGGTCTTGCTGCAGTTCACCCAAAGTCAGAATCTGCAGGTTTATTTGGAAACCGATTTTCTCCCATTGCTTTTTTAAGAGTTCCGCCGTTTTGACGTTCAGGGGAAAATTGTCGGTCGTGACGGTGAACGCCAAGTCAACAGTTCCTTTCTTCAGCACCGCGCTGCCTTCAACAGGAGCAAAGCCGCTTTGGGCCAGGAGATTTTTGGCGTTAGTTAGATTAAAACGGTGAGCTTGCTCCACCCCGGAATTATATCCTAAGTAACCTGGCGGGACCGGGCCGTAGGCAGGTCGGGCAAAACCCAGGTAAACTTCGTTAATGATTTCCTGACGGTTTAAACTTTGAGCTAACGCCGCGCGGACGTTTTTATCCGCAAGCACCGGGCTTGCCTGGCGGTTGAGGAACAGCGCTTGGTAGCGGGGCAAACTTAAATAGTAAAGGTTGATGCGGGAGGATTTCTCGAGGTAGATTTTTTTATCAAACGGCACATAGCCCAAGCCCGTGACATCTTTGGAATGATAAGCGCTGATCAGGTCGTCGTAACTTTCAAAAAATTTAAATTCCAGTTCGTTAAGGTAAGGACGCTGGGGTGCATATTGCTCAAAAGCCGCCAGCGTCAGGGACACGATTGCACCCTCGTCGGATTTTTTTAAATGTTTGACCACGAACGGCCCGGTACCGATCGGCTGTAAATTGAATTTGGAAAGAACGAAATTTCCCGGCTCCACTCTTTCCCAAATATGCTTGGGCAAAATTCCTTGAGTGAGGTTGGAAACAAACGGGGCAGAGGGTTCTTTGAGCGAAACGAGAATTTTATGCTCGTCAAGCTTGTTGACTTCGACCCGGTTCCAGTTGAAACGCAACGGTGATTGGTAAAGCGGGTTTTGGATCAACTGGGTTGTGAAGATGACGTCGTCGGCGTCAAACGGCTGGCCGTCGTGCCAGGTCGCGTCAGTCCTTAGTTCGATGGTGTATTGTTTTTGATCGGGGGAAATTGCCGGGAGGGATTTGGCCAGGTCCGGGACCAACTCTTGTTGGGCGTTGAATTTATAGAGTCCGGAAAAGACCACCCGGCTGATGTCCAAATCAACATCGTTGGCAATCGCCAGTGCTGGGTTGATAAAGCGGGGCTGACCGACTAAACCCTCGGTGTATTTTCCTCCAAAGTCCGCCACCGCAACCGTGGCCTGCCGGAAGCTGCCGATGATCAGGTAAACCACCGAGGCAACCAGCATCGCCACTGCCCCGATAAAGATGCGTTTTTCCGGCAAACTTGCGCGGTGGAAGAGTTTAGGCAGGGAGCCAATATGGAAAAACTGCAGGTTTTTTATGCCTAAAACCACCAGTTTTGCGTAATCGAGTATTTTTTCCGCTTGGCGCACTTTTTTCTTTTAGACAAGTGAACCGCAAATCAGCCGCTCCGGTTTTGCAGAATCAGGTTGGCCACACCCAAGACAATAAACAGTCCAATCGCAATCGCAGTGCCGACAAACAGCCATTTCTCGGCGCCGCGTCGGGAGTGAAAGACATTTCCCTCTCCTCCGAACACTGTGCCCATCGCCGTTCCTTTATTTTGCAGAATAATCAAAGCGATAATCGTCACTGAAATGATGATTTGCGCAAAGTTGATGATTTTCGGCAGCATAGCAAAAGTTGTGAGAAATAAAAAGTTTTTGATTCCGGGCTTGGCATCCGGTGTCGTCAATACCTGCGGGCCTAAACGGCCGGCAATATTTAACCTTGTATTTGCGTCGCTCGCGCGGAAGTGTAAACTTTCGGTTTACACTTCACTCGCTCCGCTAGCAAATAAACAATTGCATTAGCTAGCATACAATATTATTGAGCATCGGTCAACGGGAAAATCTCGGGTATACTAGGGCAGTTGGAACAAGGTTAGAATGAACGTAGTAAATAATTAAGCCTTGTTCTATGATTGCTTTTTTG
>JACQJK010000063.1 GCA_016205055.1 Candidatus Doudnabacteria bacterium | reverse complement strand
TTGAGTTGCGGTATTATGAGCGTACTTTTCGCATTAAGTCCATGCGGCTTTTGACTGTTTGTATTTAACCGTGTTATAATTATTTCGTTATTTTCGTCGCCAACCGCTCGCCGAATTGGATTTTTCCTGCCTTTTCCCCGAGAGAAATCAAAAAAATTTAAAATCTCAATGTTTAGTTTTTCCAAAACCGCCGGTGTTTTAGGGATTGACATTGGCACTGCCAACGTGAAAGCAGTGCAAGTACGCAAGAGCGCGGGCAAGACGATTTTGGAGCGTTATGGCTTGGTAAATGTCATCTATCCCACCGAGTCGCAGGCCAAGTTTGATGCGGTTAAGCAGACCGCCGAGATTCTGGGACAGCTTTACGAAAAAGCGGGATTTACCACCAAAAAGGTTTCTCTATCCGTTCCTTCCAACGTCGCGTTTGTCAGCGTACTGAATTTCCCGCCGATGCCGGAAAAAGAAATGCAAAAATCAGTCGAGTATCAGGCGAAGAAATATATTCCTTTGCCGATTTCCGAAGTGAACATCGGCTGGCAGATTTTGGAAGAGACTTTGCTGAAATCACCCCACAAAGACGCGATTCCCGAAATCAAAGTGTTGTTAACCGCGGTGCCAAGAAACGTAATTAATAATTACCTCCGCGTGATGGAGTTGGTCGGTTTTGAGGTCGCGGCTTTGGAAATCGAATCCTTATCCTTGATTCGTTCGCTGGTTGACGCCGAAGCCAAAGACGGCATATTGATTATTGATATCGGGGCGAAATCCACCATTCTTTCTTACGTCCACCAAGGACACCTGATGGCTACTAGACACTTAACCATCGGTGGCGACTCAATAACGAGCAGCATCGCTAACAGTATGGGGATCAGTTTTGAACGGGCCGAGCAGATGAAACGCGCCGTTCTTGCACCAAACGTTGTTTCGCCCGCAGCGCAAATCAGTCGTAACGTGGTCGAGCTCATTCGCAGCGAGGTTCAGCAATTTATGCGGATGACGGAAAATGAAAGCAACGGAATCGCCAGAATTATTTTAACCGGCGGCGGTTCCAAAATGCCCGGACTTGCTGAAAAGTTTTCTGCGCTGGGTCCAAAAGTCGAATTCGGCAATCCGCTGGCAAAACTCAACTTCCCGCCGGAGCTGGAGAACAAGCTTGTCATGCTGGCTCCCCAGCTTTCCGTGGCTTGCGGGCTGGCGCTTCGCCAAGAGTGAGGAAGGCCAGTCTTTTTTGGAAACAAAATGCCAGAGATAAATCTATTGCAAACCGAAAAGCGCTCGCGGCGCATTAACGTCCCCCAAGCGGTTTCCGGGAAAGGGGTCCTATTGGTACTGGCTGGGATCTTGGCAGCGGAACTGATTGGATACGGGGTTTTTTTCGCTTTGACGAAAAAAGCAATGGCGGACAGGGAACAAAAACTGTCTGCGATCATGGAACTGGAAAAAAAGATTCGACACCCCAACCCAGAGTTTGAGCAAGCCATCAAGACACAAGGCGCTATCAAAACAATCACCCAAGCGCTTGCAAGCCATATCCACTGGACGCAAGTGTGGAAAGAGTTGGGGGGGAGTACTTTAAAGTCCGCCCGTTACATTAGCATTACCGGCACCGCCGATAACTTCCGTTTCGTGGTCGAAGGAAAAGTTGTCAGTTATTTCGAGCTGGGCAAACTGATGCTGGGCCTGCAGTCGTCAAGCAAGTTTAAAGAAGTGCATCTGGTGAATTCCGGTAAGTCTCAAGAAGGAATTGGCGGGGTGGATTTTGCGATCGCGGTAGTTTTTGATCCGCCCTTGTTGTCGCTAAGCGGCGGCACCCGTCTTACAGAGCCGCCGTCAGGCGAGCAGTAATTTTTTTATCTTTTATGGCCCCTCCTCGAAGTCAATCAGCCCGCCTCGGATTATTGCTGTTTTTAGCAGTAGCAGTTATTATCGCCATCGGGACTTTGTTGCTTTGGCCCAAATTCCAACAAATGCGCGAGGAGCGGGTAAATTTGCAAAAAACTGAAAGCGAGCACGACCAAAAAAAACGAACAGTTGAGGGGATCGAGAAACTGGTTCGAAACTTCAAAAGTAAAGCAGAACAGCTCGCCATCGTGGAGCAAACCTTGCCAAGCGCGCCGGAGGTGCCCCAGTTGCTGGCTAGTCTGGAGCAGCTGGCTTTGCAAAGCGGGATGAGCGTTATGGGAATATTAGTGACTGATCCAACCTTGGCTGACGCGCGATTTAGGCCGAAACAGGCCACAAGCGACAACCAGCTCGGAGCGATACCCAAACCCGAGCTGGTGGAATTAAAAATTGATCTATCTTTATCCGGTGATTACGGGAATTTCGCCAACCTCTTAGACGCGTTGGAAAGGAATCAAAGATTATTTGAAGTAAGCTCCATAACCGCGGAACCGAACAGCGGTGCGCAAGAATCAGGCGCGGTTTTCACCTTAGTCATTAAGACTTCTTACCAAAAATAGCGCTTTGCATTTTGTATGAAATTGCTGATGGAAAATAAAAAAAAGCAGTTTATTTACATCGGGGTCGTCATCGTGTGCTTGGGCGCGATTGCTTGGATTTGGTTTGGTGGCGGTGCTGGTC
This sequence comes from Candidatus Doudnabacteria bacterium, assembly GCA_016205055.1. GTDB lineage: Bacteria > Patescibacteriota > Doudnabacteria > UBA920 > 2-01-FULL-50-11 > JACQJK01. The sequence continues at coordinate 2,649 of JACQJK010000063.1, read as the reverse complement.
GCGCAACCCCGCCACCCGTCCCCGCTATTCTTAATCCGTTAGTTAGCATGAGTGACTCGTCCGACGCCCTACCTTATGGCACAGATTTTGATTTGAAGTTATTCGAAGACGAAAGGTTTTCCCGATTGGTTCCGTTTCGACCTTTGCTAGTTGCTCCGGAAGAATTGGGGCGAAGCAATCCTTTTGCAAAGCCGGGAACCGATCTGGCCACCCCAGAGTTTTTACCGGTGGCCTTTGAGTCGGTGGCCTATGCCGATTCCGCAATCGGTTTCCGCTTGTTCTACCCGAAGGGCTGGACCGTGGAAGAAGAGCCGCCGTTGGGACTGCTGGTGAGTTTCGACAGCCCGTTTACCGAACAAGTCGGGTCCTTGTTAGTGCGAGCCAACATCGTAGTTTCGCCTCCTGCCCCAGCTGAAGAAGCAAATATAGATCAAGCAGCGGAGGAGGCGAAACTGGCGTTATCCAGTGTTTTGAATGATTTTTCTTTGGTAAACGAGCGCACGGTGAGTTTAAAGTCAGGGCTTCCCGCAAAATTCTTCGAGGTAAGGCATAAATTGGGCTATGAGGTCCAGCAGTTTTTATTAGTCACCGTTCGTTCCGGGCAGATCTACACAATCACGGGCACTGCTCCGGCCTTCAAGTGGGATAGTTATAAAAATGTGCTTGAAGCCTCGCTGTTAACGCTTGAGTTCACAAAGTAGCTTGGAGCGCAACGGGACAGGCAAGGGGAATAATTTTTAATAAAGCCATGGCGGAGGACAACCCAACAACAGTCCGATCCGAAACGACCCCCAACGCCCCTCAAATCCACAGCGGTTTTGAGGATTATTTATTGCAGAAAGGGTTAGTCACCAGCGAGGGAATCAACAAATTGTCCATCAGCGCGCGACAGTCAGATGAAACCCTGGTGGATGCTTTGCTTTCGGCAAAATTGTTTTCTGAAGAAGAATTGGTCAAGCACCAATCGGACTATTTCCATCTTCCCTATGTCGATTTACGCGGTCAGATCGTACCGCGTGAGATTCTGACACTAATGCCCCAGAATTCGATTGCGAATTATCGCTTTGTCCCGTTTGCGTTCGATGGCAAAGTCTTGAGGGTCGCCCTGACTAATCCTACCGACTTGCGAGCACTAGAAGCATTAGAGTTTTTTGCCCAAAAGAAGCATTTTATCGTGGAGATTTATCTCACTTCGCTTTCCGGGTTCCAGCACGCTATTTCCCAGAGTAAAGATATCGCCGGCGAGGTCGGGGTCGCGCTTGAAGACATCGCGCGAAAAGAAAAGGAGTTCCAAGAGAAGCGCTTGAAGGAATCAGAAAAGACTTCGGTTGTCGAACGGTCTATCTTGCAAGCGCCAATTTCCAAGATCGTTGATGTCATCATCCGTCATGCAATCGAAGAGCGGGCCAGCGATATTCACATTGAACCCGGCGAGCACGATTTACGAGTGAGGTATCGCATTGACGGAATTTTGCAAAGTTCCTTGGTGGTTCCCCGATCGGTTCACCTTGCGGTCGTATCGCGGATAAAAATTTTATCGAATTTAAAAATCGACGAGCAGCGGTTGCCCCAAGACGGCCGCTTCCATATGCAGATCGATCGGACCTCGGTTGACTTTCGGGTTTCCACCCTTCCCACGGTGAACGGGGAAAAAATCGTGTTGCGCATCTTAGACAAAACCAGCGGCGTCCCGACGTTAAAGGATTTGGGGGTCTGGGGACTAAAGCTGCGGATCGTTGAGGAAAATTTGAAAAAACCCCATGGCATGATGCTGGTTACTGGCCCCACCGGGTCGGGGAAATCGACCACCCTTTACTCCGTCCTCAATAAGTTAAATCGGATCGGAGTAAACATCATCACCTTGGAGGATCCCGTGGAATATTATATTGAAGGGATTAATCAATCCCAGGTAAAGCCGGAAATCGGCATGACTTTTTCTTCCGGGCTCCGTTCGATTCTCCGTCAAGACCCGAACATCATCATGGTTGGCGAGATTCGCGATTCAGAAACCGCCGAGCTGGCCGTACACGCGGCGCTTACCGGTCACTTGGTTTTTTCCACGCTTCATACCAATGACGCCTCCGGAGCTTTACCCCGTTTGATTGACATGAAAATCGATCCTTTTCTGATCGTGGCTTCTTTGAACGTTGTGGTTGCGCAGCGCTTGGTCCGCCGGTTGTGTAATGACTGCAAAAAAAGCGAGCCGATGCCTCCGGAGGCCGCGCGGCTTGTGCAGAAGGAACTTGCGAATGTGCCGGCGGACGAGTTGATGGGAGCAAATCTGAAAGAACCCAAGCTTTACCGCGGTGCGGGATGCGGTGCCTGCAATAACGCCGGGTATAAAGGACGGATTGGTATTTTTGAAGTCTTGCCCATGACCAAGCCGATTCAAGAGATGATTTTGGAAAAACAAGGCGTGAGCAAGATTTTCGCCCAAGCCCAAAAAGAAGGCATGGCGACCATGAAACAGGACGGCTACGCAAAAGTTTTAACCGGAGTGACTACTATTGAAGAAGTCCTGCGGTCTACGAAAGAGTAAAAAGCGAAGTCGGCGGGCGCGATAGCTTAGAACCTATTTTAAAAATCCTTCTTGGCTGCAATTCCAGAAATTCGGCTGCAAACCCCTTCTCGGAATTCGGCGTAATTAAG
>JACQJK010000062.1 GCA_016205055.1 Candidatus Doudnabacteria bacterium | reverse complement strand
CTCTATGTGATTATGAGCCAAAGCCGAAGCGATAAAGAGCCAAAAAATTCCCACCAAACGCAATGAATACAACGGATTGTTAAATATGCTGTCAAAAAAAATCAACAAAACCGTGACGGAAAAAGTAAACGCCATGCTCGCAGTGCGCTTCCAAGCGGCTTGAAACAGATTTTTCACAACGCCGAAATACAAAAACACTAGGGCTAAAAAACCTAAAACGCCTTGTTCCGCCAAAGTCTGCAAAAAAATGTTATGCGCGTCCGTGGCTTTACCGTAAGCGTCTTGCACTCTAAACTGAAAATTCTTCGCCCCCACTCCCACCACCGGGCTGGATGCAAAGGTTTTTATGGCAAGCTCGTAAAGCCCGGACCGCTGGACCAAGGACTCGGTACTCATCGCGTCAGAGCGCAAAAAACGGCCCCAGATCGTGGCGGACGCATCCACGCGGTATGCTTGCGGCTTGGAGTAGATTTCGGAAACAAACAAAAACTGATAAAGCAGCAGCGCGCATGCGCCAATCGCTCCCAACCACACCAGATTGCGCAGTTTTCTTTTTAAAAGCTCGTCCCCTGACGCAAGCAACTTCCAAACCAAAAAAATACTTCCAATCCCCGCGGCCAAAACCGAAGACCGCGTGTTGGATAAGAGCAAAACTGCCGCGATCAAGACAAGACAGCATAGCAACAGGGCTCTTCGGAACCTGGTTGTTCTTTCAAAAAAAAGCTGTTCGAGTCCCAAGGGCACGCACACCGCCAAAAAAATCCCCAAGTAAGAAGGATGCTGCCACGTGCCCACCACCCGGCTGACCATCTCCCAAAGCTGCAAGATCTCGTGATCGCGAGCGGCCAGGTAAGGAAAAAAAAGCAATTTAAAACTGTCGGAATAAAGCTGCCAAACCGCAAACAAAGCCGAGATTGCGCCGAAAAAAAATATCGCCTTCCCAATCGCTCTGGCACGCGAGGAATCAAGCCGCAAAAAATTAAAAACCGCGTAGCCGATAATTATCGCAAGGGCGTTAATAAAGAAAAAATAAATTACCTCTTTGGGACTTTTCGCAAAGATGATTGACAGTAAAATCGTGGCCAGGTAACAAGCCGCCGCTGCCGCCAAAGGAAACCGCCATTTTACGGCCGGAAAAAACCGCATGGCTCGGCCGGCCAAAACTAACACGGCCGATCCCAACACCGCGTAAACTGCGGCGGAAACATCCAGCAAAGGGAAAATTTCCAGGGTGGAGAAAAAAACCCAATTAGCAATCAACAAACTGACCAGTATGACAACTAAATCGCCTAATTGTGAAAAACTTTTTAGCCGCAGCGCCAGTATCACGCCCACAAAAAACAAGACCAAGCCCAAAAGAAAATGGAACAGTCCCAGAAAACCGAAAAACAGCATCAAAGCAAACCCCGCCAGCAACAATGGCGCAGCAAGAACATAGGCGAGGTTCTGATCGGCCTTCAACATTATTATGTTCTATTGGCTGATGGGATTTCCTGAAAGATAACGCTGGATTTCTTCCGCCGGCATTTCAATCACCGCGCTGAATTTAAACTTCCTCGCCAGGAACGCTTCATAACTCAAAGCGCGTTTTTGCCCTTCTACCAACAGATAAACGGTAGGATCCTCCCTGGCTTTAACAAGCGAGCCGTTTTCCAGCACCAGCGGCGAATTCTGGGGAATCAAGGCCAGCTCCTCGCTCCCCACTTCCACGACGGCAGCACCTTTGTATCCTCGGTGGCTAAACATGAACCCGGAAACGTAATGTAAACTCCCCGCTTCCACAAGATAAACCGTGGGATTGCCCTTTGCTTTGATCAATGTCCCGTCAGCGGGAGTAAGATGCCCAGCCAGCGCCAAATTTTCCAGCTCGTCGTCACCTAAAGTTACAACGTTGGAAAACTTATACTTTCTCAATTTGAAGACAAAGCCGGGAATCGGATACTTCTGCCCCAGCGCCACATAATAAACCAGCGGGCTGGCTTTGGTTTTGGCCAGGGTCCCGTCTTGCGGCGGCAGAGGCGCTGACTTGGCAAATCCGGCCAGTTCCGCATCCGGCCCGATAATTACGTCGCTAAAAGAATATTTCCGCTGACCAAAGACGAAACCGCTGATCGGCCGCAAGGTTTTGCCGGCAACGATGTAAACCACCGGCGCCGAAACGGAACGCAAAAGCGTGCCTTCGGAAGGCAAGGCCGGCTCCCCGACCTCGTAAGCATTCACTTCAAAATCAGGAAGAAAAATGGTCTTGCTGGTATCGTAATGGGCAATACCGGCGATAAAATCCGAGAGCTTGCGCAACTTGCTTTCTTCCACCAAATAGCGCACTCCGCCGGTGCTCGGAGAAATCAACGTCCCTTCCGGAGGCGGTAAGGGCTTGGCCTCGGGATAATCGCCGGCTTCGGTTTGCGAAATAGTAAAAGCCGCAGTGACGTCGAGCTTTCTTAAAGTGAGAACGGTGCCGGACACAGGTCGCCTTTGGCCGTTATCGATAAAGTAAACCTGGTCATCACCGGAAAGTTTCACTAAACTGCCGTTTCCGAACTTGAACCACTGCCGGAAAAATCTCCAAAAATTATAATTGCCGTTGTAAACGTGAGGCGTGTAACGATACAAAGCCGCGGTCGCCGCGTTTTTTAAGGTAACCTGGGAAGTCGCTAGAGCATTATTGGGCGGGCCTTGGGTATTATCGACGACTATCGTGTCGCCGGCGCGTGAAGTGCGAACTTTTGACGCGGAGCCGAAGGTATTTCCTTGCGCGTCCACCATCGGTCCTCGACCCACCCGGACACCGGCAACCTCGGTATAGTAGCTTTTTGCCAAACTCCGGGAGGCGCCCAAAAAGCGATTCCCGTCTTTATCCACGCTCCCAAACAGCTGGTAGTAAAAGCCCAAAAACTGCTCGCCGCAACTGCCGTTGTCCGGACAGGCAAATCCCAGCGCGCGATCAAGCCGCTTTTGCAAAACAGACGGGTCGGAAAACTTGCCATCGATCAAACTCTGCTCCTTCTGCAGGGTGACCAGTAGGACCTGGGGATTAATCTTGCTTAACGACGCGGCGTCAAAAATTAACTCCGCGGCAGAGCGCAAACGGCCCAGGTTTGGCCGGGGATCTTCCAGGCGATTTTTTAAATCCAAATCGGCGGGTTCTTTGAGCTTGCGTAAAAATTCGATTGAGCTATCCGCAAGCATACTTCCCCGGACTTCCAAAAAACGCTGAATCCCGTCGGCGCTGGCAAAGGCCTGGTAATTGCCAAACGCCTCGTCGGCAACTAACAACCCGGGATCAAAATCGGTGTTGGCAACGGCTATGATCGGGGCAAACGTGAGCCCCGAAAAAATTACTAAACTCACAAAATGCAACTTAACTTTTTGTTCCCTTTTTTCCATAAAAAAACCTTAGACCTCTTTTATAAAATCGGCGCGCCTTCCTGGTAACCCACCATTTCCGATTCAGGTAAGACGTTGACTTGCGCAAACTGGTAAGCCCGGGCGGCGAAGGATTGAGCGGACAACGGCCTTCTGACGCCGTTTTCAATCACATATACGGTCGCGGACGCCTCTCCTTTGATCAAGGATCCTTCCGGCGGAGGATGTAATGGAACCAAGGAATCTTCCCGGTACCGCTCAAACTCAATATTAGAGACGTCCACAACGTCAGTAAATTTCAGCCCTAAGGCATGAAACACAAAAGCGGAAAGCAATCGTCGTTTACCTTCTTTGAGGTAATAAACCGCGGGATTACCGACAAGTTTTAACAGAGCTCCGTCGGCTGGCACAAGATCAGATCCGAAATTGTAACTCCCCAGCTCTTTGTCGGAAAACGTCGTAACGTTTGCAAAAGTGTAGCCGTGGGCGCGAAAAGCAAGAAAGCTTAACGGCAGCAGCGTTTCGTCTCGCACTACGAAGACCGTAGGATTCGAAACGCTTTTAAGCAAGGTGCCCTCCACCGGCGGAAACGGATCAGACGCCGGCAACAGTTCCAGTTCGCTCACGGAAACCTCTTTGATATCCTCCCCGACAAAACCTCGCTGTTTAAAAACAAACTCCGAAATCGAACGACGCAACCCATCGACAATCACGTAGCGCTGTCCTGCGGAATCCCGAATTATGGAATTCGACAAAAACGTCACTGTCTGAAGCGCCCCCAACGCGTCCAAACGTCCAGCTCCCAAGCGCCCGGCGCAATTTTGACCTGCGCAAGCGTCAAGATTTTGCGCGGAAATATCCGCGGCGGAGGCGGTCAGCCGACTGCGCAACCCCACGGCGCCCAAATCGGGATATTTGCTTTTCAGCAAAGCGGCCACGCCGGAAACCATGGGAGCGGCCATGGAGGAGCCGGAAGCAAAAACGTACAAGTTATTTTTCCCCGGCTGCTTGGGGTCATAGTAGGTGGAAATGATCCCCCGCTGGTCATCACGGCTGTTAAAATAGGTTGTTCCGGGTGCGACGAGATCGATACATTTACTGCCAAAATTCGAAAAGCCGGCTTTGCGATCCTTAATGTCAACGGCCGCAACACCCAAAACATGGTTTTTCTCACCGTCGCTGCAAACCGGATAAACGGCGGCCGTGTCTAAATCCGCGCCAACCAAGGTCGAATCATTCCCTGCGGCGGCGATAACCAGTACGGACTTTCGATAAGCATAGCTAATGGCTTCGGAGAGTACGCCCGGGCCTTCTAGGATTGCTCCCCCCAAACTCAAATTAATAATCTGGGCACCGTTGTCCGCTGCCCAGACAATCCCAGCCGCCACGTCCGCACTCGTTCCGTTACCGGCGCTGTCCAAAACTTTCACCGGCACAAGGCGCACATTCCAGTTAATGCCCGCGATGCCCTTGGTGTTATTTGGGATCGCGCCGATAATGCCGGCAATAATCGTTCCGTGACCGTTATCGTCGGTGTTTTCGCCGGCTGAAACCGTGGAAGCAATATGAACCAAACATTGACCCGCCATACTGGCAGGGACCTGGCAGTAAGACGCATAGCCGCCCCCCACTCGACCGTCGGAAAGATCTTCATGTTTACCGTTAATGCCGGTGTCCAGAACCGCAACGGTCACGTCTTTGGTACCGGTGGCGATTTCCCAAGCCCTTGTCACCTGCACTTTCGCAAGCCACCATTGTCGCCCTAGATCAGCGGAATCAGTCGTGAACTGCGGGTCGGAAGTAATGATTTCGCTTGCCTTGAGGGCTTTTTCCCGTTCAAAATATTCCAAATTTTTATTTTGAGCCAAACTTTCCAAAAAAATCGGATCGGCGGGTGTTTCCAGTCGAAAAAAATGCGATAATTCCCGATCTTGCGAAAAGTGAAAAACCCGTGTCAAAGAAATAATCCGCGAGGCGGGCAAAATACTTGCCAAGCTCGCCCCGTTCTTTACCTTAAGCACCACGGCGTGTCCTGTCACCGGACGGGCGTCAAAACTTGTCGCAACTGCTAAAAAAACCGTCGCGAGCGCCACGGCCAAAGCCACTGAAAACCAAAATGTCCCCATGCTAATCACGGTCCTCGTCCTGATAAATTCCACGTATGACATTAAGTTTAATTCTGACAAGATCAGCAAGAGACTCCAGATAAGCTTTTAGGGGAACGTGCGAACCGCCTTGTTCGCGCCAAAGAACCGGCAACTCCTTGATCCGATACCCCAAGACGCGGGCAATCGTCAGGACTTCCATGTCAAAACCCCAGCCGAACACCGTGATCTTCGCAAAAATCTTTCTCGCCGCCGAACCCAAAAATACTTTAAAGCCCAGCTGCGTGTCCGCAATCCCGGGCACTGCCAAAAGCTGGATAAGCAAATTAGACAATCGCGACAAGACAATGCGGTACAGCGGCTGTCGTCTGGTGACCAGGGCGCCTTGCAGATAACGCGATCCTATGACTACGTCGTACCCTTGCGAAAAGTACGGCCAGAAGCTTTCGATCTGGTCAAGCGGGGTGGCGTTGTCCGCGTCCATGAACATAATGTACTCCCCGCGCGCTTCTTTGATGATCCCGTAAGCGACCGCTCCTCCTTTTCCCTTTTCATTCACTTCCACAACCCGCAGTGATTTGATTTTATCCTCGGCAAGTCTTTTGACGATATTGAAGGTCAAGTCGTTACTGCCGTTATCAATCACAATCACCTCTGCCGCATAATCTTGCTTTCGAAGATACTTATCCATTGAAAGCAGGGTGTTCTCAATTCTCGCCTCTTCGTTTCTCGCAGGCACGATCACGGAT
>JACQJK010000007.1 GCA_016205055.1 Candidatus Doudnabacteria bacterium | reverse complement strand
TTTTTAAAATTGTTTGAAAACCGTGTTTCTAAATTTTTTTTAACGGCGGTTCTGGCAACCGCTTTTTTAAGTTCGTTTTTGCTTTTCCAGGTTCAGCCGCTTTTGGGAAAGTTAATTTTGCCTTGGTTCGGGGGCATACCGGCTGTGTGGATTACGGCAATGTTGTTTTTTCAAATCATGCTGGTGGCCGGATACGCTTATGCTCATTTTGCGACAAAATATCTCCCCGCGCCTTGGCAAGCGCTGATTCATTTTTTGTTGCTGGGAGCGGCTGTGTTTTTTTTACCCATAGTCCCCGACGCTTTTTGGAAATTAGCGGGCGGCACGGAGCCGTCTTGGCATATTTTAAAGTTGCTTTTTTATACGGTCGCTCTTCCTTACCTGGCTTTGTCCAGCTCGATTCCGATCTTAAGCGTTTGGCTTTCCCGTCAAGGATTTTCTTCCCCCTTGCGGCTATACGCGCTTTCCAATCTTGCTGCTTTTTTGGCTTTGCTGTCTTTCCCGCTGGTGTTTGAGCCGATTTTTTCAGGAAACAATCAAGCGGCAGTATGGTCGGGGATATTTGTGGTTTACACGGTTTTCTTTTTGGTAGCCGGCGTTTTTCATCTTGCCAAGAAAAATCAGAAGCAAGAAACTAGCCGGGAACTTTCCGGTGGCGTCATTGAAGAACATATCGGAATAGCCGAGGTCGTAAAATGGCTGTTTCTTTCCGCTGCCGGTTCCCTGCTGCTTCTGGCCGTCACAAATTCCTTGACCCAAGACATTGCCTCGTTCCCGCTCCTGTGGATCATTCCTTTGAGTTTATATTTACTGTCTTTTGTTTTAACTTTCGACGACCCGCGCTGGTACCATCGCAAAGTTTACGGGTTGTTTTTCGCGTTGGCCGTGGTATTTTGGCTGTTTATGAGTTATGCCGGCGCTAACGTGGCTTTGCTCTTTCAAATCGCCATTTACGCAGTTCTGCTTTTTTCCGGCTGTATGCTTTGCCACGGGGAATTAGCGCAAGCCAAGCCAGGGACAGAAAAAATTTCGTTCTTTTATCTGATGCTTGCGGTCGGTGGAGCGGTCGGCGGCTTGATCGCCGCTCTCATCGCCCCGCGGTATTTCCCGTCTATTTTGGAACTTCATGTGAGCGTGGTCTTGGTGGCAATCGTAGCTTTTGCGGTAAATTTTGCAAACCTGCCGGAATCGGTCGCTGGTGCAATGACGCTGTCCAAGGAAAAGATGGTTTTTACAGTTGCGTTCTCTTTGCTGCTGGTTGCGATCATACTCAACGGTCTTTCTCCCAAACCCGGAACCATCTACCAAAAAAGAAATTTTTTTGGCGTGATACGAGTTGTCGGGGGCGGTAAAGAGCAGGGCCAGTTCCGCCACTATACTTTGCTCAACGGCCGGATTAATCACGGCATGCAGTTTGCCGGAGAATCAGAAAGGCGACTGCCCACGACTTACTACGGAGAAAACAGCGGGGTGGGTACGCTTTTAAAAAATCTTGACGGCGAGAAGTTGCGGATCGGAGTCGTGGGCTTGGGCGCTGGTACGCTCGCCGCTTACGCGGGCGCGGGCGATTTCATCAAATTCTACGAGCTTAATCCCGAGGTGGGAAGTGTGGCCGAGAATTATTTTTCGTTTTTAAGGGATTCTTTGGCCAACAAAGAAATCGCGATCGGGGACGCGCGAGTTTCAATGGAAAGGGAGGAGCAGCAGGACTTTGACCTGCTGGCAATAGACGCGTTTTCCGGCGATGCCATACCCGTTCATCTTTTAACGCAAGAGGCCATGGAGGTTTATTTAAAGCATGTGGATCAAAATGGAGTTATCGCGTTTCATATTACCAACATTCACTTGGATTTACGGCCGGTGGTTTTTGCGTTGGCGGAACAATTCGGGCTAAAAGCATTTCTGGTAGGAGCGGATTCGGTAATTGACAAAAATATTTTCCGCAACGACTGGATTTTAATGGGGAGGCGGGGCTTGATCGATCGGGAATTTTTGGATCCGTGGAAACAAGGCACTACTGCGGAAAGTTTTCCGAAAAAGATTTTATGGACCGATCAAAACAGCAACCTTTTGAGGATCCTGAAGTTTTAGTGGGAAATTTAAAGTCCGCCTCCGGCAGAAAGCCCCCGAGGCGGTCCGATTCGGCAAGCGCCATGGGGTATGGGCCGCTTCGCCCTCATAAAAAAATAAAAGCTCGCTTTCGATATGCGAGCTCGAGCGATTTTTTGCATCTCAAATACGGGTTCCGTGGAGCGCTAACAGCTCCTCAAAACTGAACTCATGAACCAGGATGTCTTGGTCTTGCGGGGATCCCGTCAACACTCTGGTTTCGCCGCTTACCTCCGGCAGCGCGCCAAGTGTTCTGCGGCATACGCCGCACGGATGCAAGGTGGAGTGGGTAAGGCCGCTTTCGTCGTCGGGCTGCGGTTTGCCTACAACCGCGAAGCCGATGATCTTGGTGTATCCCGCGCTGCGCGAGGCGTTGATCGCGGACCGTTCTGCGCAGAATTTCTGCGTATCGGGGTCTGGTTTCAAGTTGGCGCCGGTAAACACCCGCCAGCGCGCGCCGAGGTAATTGGCTAAGTCATCACCTTCTCGCCACGGCTTCCAGGCATAAACGGCGCAGCCCACGCGGAAGTTGCGATAGGATAAGGCCTGCGCTGCCGCGGCTGCCGCGCGCAAGACGAGGTGTTCTCGCAGATCCAAGTATCTTTGCAGGTGTTCAGGTGTTCTTGGTCGCTGACTGCTCTGCGCGGATCCAGAATTTCCGAGTGCTCGCGAAGCCAGTCGGTTACTCCCCAAGTTGCAGTACTCATGTTTCCTCCGGATATAGAATGCAGTAATCTAGCATTTTTTTGTTTTTGAGTCAAGCGGAACATTTAATTTTGACCGTAGCATCGGCCGAGTCAGTAAACAGATTTTTTTGTTAAAGTGTTTTATGCCACCGCCAGCACAGCAGGGGAGGGGTCAAACAGAATTTGTATGCCTCGTTGCGAAGATTCGAGTCATCATTTTGCTATCCCGGATATGCTCTAATTCGCGCGAATTAGAGCATAGTGTTTAGATGGGGTTGCGTTGAGGAATGGCGGTAAGAAAATTTTTGATTGGCTTGACGGATTTGCGCGAATAAAGTATGATTAGTTGAACATTTCATACTTAAGAATGAAATTGAAACTTTAAAAGTAACTTCACTGAATATGCGCGCACTTTCGGAGCTTTACAAGAAGGACAAAATTTACGGCACCACCATAGTCGGCAGTAAAGGGCAAGTGGTCATCCCCGTGGCAGCCCGGCGGGATTTGAGGATTAAAGCCGGAGACCGTTTGGTAGTTTTGGGCAAAATGGGCAAGGCCTTGGGGTTAATGAGGGCCGAAGATCTGCACGAAGTCGTAGAATTTCTGCTCAAAAATATTTCCAAAGTCAAATTTGGCTTTATAAAAAGGCAATTCAAAAAACGCGCCGCAGAAGTTTTGGACCTGCTTAGTAAGAATTAATTAATCGATCTGCAAAAGCACATCCAAGAATATGGGTAATTTTTTCCGAAGCAAAAAATTCATCATCGCCGCCGTGGCGGTGTTAATAACGGCGGTAGTTGTCGTGATCAGAGCAAGAGGTGGTGGGGAAGAGCTGGTGATCGGCAAAGTTGAACGGCGAGATTTAAAACAGACCGTGTTGGCGACGGGCCAGGTGGTAAGCGCCGTGGATTTGGATTTAAGTATGCCGTCAAGCGGTATTGTTAGCCAGGTAAACATTAAGGTGGGGGACAAAGTCAGAAAAGGGCAGGTTTTAGTAACCTTGGACCAAAAAGACGAGTCGGCTTCCTTAACCCAAGCCCGCGCCGGCCGGGCGTCGGCGCAAGCCAGTTATGACAAGCTGGTCGCCGGTAACTCCGACCCTGACATAAAAGTAGCCCGCGCAGCCGTGGATGCAGCCGAAACCGCATTAGACAACGCCCAGGCCGCCTATGAGGCGGCGGTTAGTGAGCAGCGGGTTTTGATTGATAACGCTTACAAGTCGTTACTCAATTCCGGGCTGGCCGCCATACGAGAAGGGATTTTTGATTCCAGTTTTACCGCGACCTTATCTGGCACTTACACTGGGATAGACGAGGGGGAATACAAAATTACCCTCTTGTCCACCGGCCAGGGCACTTTTTATTACAATGTTTCCGGGTTGGAGATTGATTCGCGCTTAATCACCCGGGGGGTGGCGTTGCCGCTCGGCGCAAAAGGGCTGTATATAACATTCAGCACGGCTGGGAGTATGTCGGCGGTAGATACCTGGCGAGTGCCGATTCCGAACTCTCAATCCAGCACCTACTTGGACGATCTGAACGGATACCTCGCGGCTCGGGAAAACCAGACGGAAACTTTGACTGGGTTGCGCAATGCCATAAACGCTGCGCAAAGCAGTTTGGCCCAAGCCGAAGCGTCTTTGAACCTGAAGCTCGCCGGAGCAAGACAAGAGGATTTAGCGGTGGCTTACGCCCAAGTGCTTTCAGCCCACGCCCAAGTGCAAGCCGCTGAAGCCGCTTTGGAAAAAACCGTTTTGCGCGCCCCCGCCGACGGAACTGTTACCGGAGTGGATGTTAAGGTTGGCGAACTTTCCGAAACGCTGTCGCCAGTGGTGGTCTTGCAGGACGTTAACAACTTGCATCTTGAGGCAAACGTCAGCGAGGCGAACATTCAAGACGTGGTTGTCGGACAAAACGTGGAAGTCACTTACGACGCGCTGGGCCTGGAGAAAAAGTATGCGGCGCGGGTGGAATTTATTGATCCGGCCTCGACGGTTGTTTCCGGCATTGTGAATTATAAAGCAACCTTTGCGCTTGATCAGCTTTCCGAGATTAAGCCCGGCATGACGGCGAACCTTGGAATTGTCACCGGAGAACGAGTTGGCGCATTGGCGATTCCCTTGCGGGCGGTGGTTGTAAAGAATGACGGCAAATACGCGCAAGTTATCGTGGGGGCAAAGAAGAAAAACATTCGCGAGCAAAAAATTGAGCTCGGCTTGGAAGCGGATGGCGGATATGTTGAGGTAACATCCGGACTTGAAGAAGGTCAAGAAATTGTGACATTAGCCTCAAGGAAGTAATGACGATATGTCGCTCTTTCGGGTGGTGGATCTAAAAAAAGAATACGTCAATGACGAAGTGGTGACCCGCGTTCTGTTCGGGTTAACTTTTGACATCAACTCCGGAGAATTCGTGGCGATTATGGGTCCGTCGGGGTCGGGAAAGTCCACTTTGATGCACATTTTGGGTTTTTTGGACCGGCCGACTTCCGGACGTTTCGAGTTTTCGGGCAATGATACCGGCGGATTCAGCGATTCCGAGTTGGCCAGAATCCGCAATCGCGAGGTGGGGTTTGTATTTCAGGCGTTTAATCTGTTGCCGCGCACCACGGTTTTGGAAAACGTCAAATTGCCGTTGGTGTACAGCGAGAAAGAAAATCATGACGAGCTGGCCAGGCGAGCGCTGGAAGCGGTTGGGCTGGCGCACCGGCTTGACTATTTTACCAACCAGATTTCCGGGGGAGAAAAGCAGCGCGTGGCGGTTGCGCGGGCGTTGGTCTGTGAACCAAAAGTTATTTTCGCCGATGAGCCCACCGGAAATTTGGATTCCAAATCCGGGGCTGCGGTGATGCAGATTCTTCAACGCTTAAACGATTCCGGCAAAACCATTGTTTTAGTAACGCACGAATTAGACACTGCGCAGTACGCCAAGCGGGTGATTCGCCTGCGTGACGGAAGAATCGTTGCGGACGAACAAGTCGCCGCGCGGAGAATCGCGCACGACGGCGAAGAGTTAAAAAATTAAAAACATGAGTTTTCTCTTGATTAACCTGCGCGCGGTATTGCGGACGATGAAAGCCAGGAAAGCCCGGACCCTGCTTACCATTTTAGGAATCGTCATCGGTGTTGCGGGCGTAATTTTAATCGTCGCTATGGGGGCCGGCGCGCAACACTTGGTTTTGTCGCAGATTACCAAACTCGGCACCAATTTGATTGGCGTGTTGCCGGGAAAAAGTGACGAAAGCGGCCCGCCCGCCGCCGTGTTCGGCGTGCAGGTCACGACTTTAACCAACCAAGACGCGGAAGCACTCGCAAACCGGACTCGTTTCCCCGACATTCAAGCAGTCGCGGGCTTTGTCCGGGGCAGCGCGACTTTAGTTTGGAAAAATGAAAATGTGGATACTTTTTTCACCGCCACCCAAGCCAGTTACCCGGTTTTGCACGATCTTGAAATGGAAAGCGGCCGTTTTTTTGAAGAGCAAGAAGAGACAAGCGCCGCTAACGTTATGGTTCTGGGCTACGATATTAAGGATTTATTGTTTGGCAACACCGATCCTTTGGGTCAGGTGGTGAAAATAAAAAGCGTTCCCTTTGTGGTGGTCGGAGTGGCGAGTAAACAGGGCACGGTGGCTTTCCAAAACCAAGACGACCAAGTGTTTGTGCCTTTGCTCGTGGGCCAGCGTCAGTTGCTGGGCATCAAATATTTGCAGTTTATCCGCGCCAAAGTCGAGCCGGACAGCGACGTTAAGCAGATCATCGCGGAAATCCGGCTACTGCTTCGCGAACGCCACAAAATAGCCAAAGAAGAAGACGCGGATTTTTCCGTGATGGCGCTTGCCGAGGCAATCAAGGTTTTAACCAACATTACCGATTCATTGCGGCTGTTTTTGACGGTGATGGCCGGCGTGGCCTTGCTGGTCGGCGGCATTGGGATTATGAACATCATGCT
>JACQJK010000061.1 GCA_016205055.1 Candidatus Doudnabacteria bacterium | reverse complement strand
TTAAGGCGAAATTTCAGATTTGCGAGCGAAAATGCTGAAGCGGAATGAAGACGTAATCGCAGTATTACGGCGAATTCCGATGAAGCATTTGCAGCCGAAAAGCTGAAATTGCAGACAAAATGGGGTTTTTAGATGACCTCAAAGTCACAATGAGCAATTTGGTCAGGTCCTTTGCGCAGATCAGTCATAAAGATGTGCAAATCGCCGGAGGCAAGGGCGCCTCTTTGGGAGAAATGACGCGGGCCAAAATCCCGGTGCCGCCGGGTTTTGTAGTTTTGTCATCGGCTTTTGACCGATTTTTGGAGGAAACTGACATTGGCGTGGATATCGAGGCCATCTTAAAAAAAGTCAATCATAAAGACATCAACAGCGTTGATCGTGCCTCCAACGAAATACGATCACTCGTTGAGAAAGAAGATTTCCCGAAAGATCTGGCGCAAGCAGTTTTTGATAATTTCAAACAGTTGGGCGCTCCTTTGGTTGCCGTCCGATCTTCCGCCACGGCCGAGGATTCCAAAGTCGCTTCTTGGGCTGGGGAGCTGGAAACTTATCTGAATACGACGCGCAACAACCTTTTGACAAACATAAAAAAATGTTGGTCCTCGCTGTTCACCACGCGCGCGATTTTCTACCGCTTCGAAAAAAAACTGCACAAAACAAAAGTTTCCGTCGCGGTGGTTGTGCAAGCCATGATTCAAAGCGAAGTTGCCGGCATTACGTTCACCGTGCATCCGGTAACGGAAGACCCCAACCAAATTCTCATTGAAGCCGGATACGGCTTGGGCGAGGCGATTGTTTCGGGCAGTATTACTCCCGACAGCTATGTCGTTGATAAAAAGAATTTTACGCTTTTGGACATTAATGTTGCCGAGCAGAAGTTCTACTTAAAGCGCGGAAAATCGGGCGGCACTGTTCGTGTCAACAGTCCGAAAGCCCAGGCAGGGAAGCAAAAATTGGCCGGCCGGCAGATTGTGACTTTGGCTCAACTTTGCCAGCGGGTGGAAAAACACTACGGCTTTCCCTGTGATATTGAATGGGCTTATGCGCAAGGCAAGTTTTATATCGTGCAAAGCCGGCCGATTACCACGCTGAAAAAGTGAATGGTTGCACCATAGCAGTTTACTGTGAATTACGAAACTCGATATTGTTCGAGCTTGTGGGTTCGACTTTGCCCATTCGGCTCCGAGCTCATGGCCGAGGAGTCACCACCATGAGTCTGCCGAATGGTCGAGAACCTGAATATTCTCCATTCTCTCGACTCTGCTCGAGACGGGGTATTCGCTTCTCGACTCCTCACTCGACTTCGCTCGGGATCCGCTCGAAGGATAAAATGTTGATTATTCGTCAAATCCCTTGACCAGCTTGGGCTCTGGGGTATTTTTTGCGGTTCCACTCGCAAAAAAAGCGCGATCAGAACCGAAGATCGCACTCAACTTTGATAACCTGGAAAGAAAACCAGCCGGACGGGAGCGCTACCCCCCTTTCGGCAACCATGCCACTCCAGGCCCGGTAACCAGCCATGAGTACCTCGCGGTTAAAGGCCATTATGAATAAATCCGTGAGCAGTTCAATCCTCGGCAAGGTGCGAAAGTTGAGGCGGAAACCGACGGTTTCATCTAAGTCAAATCCTTCGGGTTGAACTTTTTTAGAGCGAGCCAGCTCGACAAACCCGACCCGGTAGCAATGCGGCCAAAGATCAGGATAAACCAGGGCGGATAAGTAACTGTTGACTTGAAAAGCCGTTTCGCACTGTTTAATCCAGGAAAGAATTGAGTCACCCCACAGCCAAGCCACAGCAAGCGTCAAGTAACGCTCGGCCAGGTTTAACGCCAATTCGTGAGTGTTTTGCACGATTAGGGGTTGGGGGAGGCGGCTTGCCACGAGACAGTCGGATGAAACGATTTCTTGCGCCGCGGCAAGGAGTCGTGCGCTGGGCACGCTGGAAGCCAGGGTTCTGACGAGGAGCGGCGGGAGTTCAAAGGTTGAGCCGGCGCGATCGGCGCTTTCTGCTGGTCGGTGGATTTTCATAAGTCCTCCCTAAAAGTTTTCTCACGGTACGATGATATTATACCACTGGTCGCTTTTTAGCGGCTTTTTTTGTATAATAATTTTATGAATTCCGTGCTATTTGCAGTTTTAGGAGTGCTCTTGGCGATTGCCATCGGGGTAATCGCATATTTTGCTTACTTTTTAAAAAAACAAAGTCAAAAGCCTCAGGATGATCCTGCTTTGAAAGTGATGATGGAATGGATGAAGGAGATCAAGGAATCGACTGATAAGACGCGCGCCGCCATGGACCAAAACCTTTCTTCAACCACCAAGTCCATAAACGAACGGTTGGACGCCGCCGCGCGCTACATCGCCGACATGAAAAAGGAAATGGGCGGGATTACCCACATCGGACCGGACATCAAACGGCTTACGGAAACTTTGGCCAGTCCCAAAATGCGCGGTAATTTCGGCGAGCAAATGCTGGAAAATCTCCTGGCGCAGTTTTTGCCGCAGGGGGGTTTTGCAATGCAGCATAAGTTTAGAAACGGCGAGACGGTCGACGCCGTCGTAAAAGTGGGGAAGACCATGTTGTCGGTTGACAGCAAGTTTTCCATGGAAAACTTCCGATTGTATAAGCAGGCCCAAACCGAAGAGGCGCAAGAAAATTTGCGCAAGCACTTTATCAAAGACGTAAAAAAACGAGTGGACGAGATCCACCGCAAATATATTCTGCCCCAGGAAGGGACTTTCGACTTTGCTTTAATGTACGTGCCCAGCGAAGGCGTTTACCAGGAGGCGATTGTGGACGCGGGGCTGATGGACTACTGTCAGGAAAAAAGAGTGTTGCCGGTCGGCCCCAACAGTTTGTTTGCCTACTTACAGAATATCATCGTGTCGCTTCGGGGTCAGGAGATCAACAAGATCGCGCAGGAATTACTGACCATGATTCAGGGAATAAAACAGGAATCAGAAAAATTCGACAAAAATCTGGGTATTCTTTCCGGGCATATTATAAAGGCCGGGAACACCATGGGGGTAGTGTCGAATGACTATTTAAAGCTCAAAAGCAGCATTCAAAACGCCGCCAGCTTAAAATTGGAAGAGCCGGCGAGCGGGGACGATCAGCAATTATTAAATTAGTTTAGAACCTATTTTAAAAACAATTTTTAGGCGATCCGCCTGTGGCGGACGAGCGAAAACCCCGCCGCAGGGATGAGGTGTCCGCCTAAGGCGGACGCCGAATCCCGAGAAGGGGTTTGCAGCCGAATTTCTGGAATTGCAGCCAAGAAGGATTTTTAAAATAGGTTCTTAATAAACAATATGGCGGGATCCAAGTATCTTGATCAACGAGTGGGAGTTTTTGTGGACGTGCAAAATCTTTATTATTCCGCACGGAGCTTGTACAACGCCCGGGTTAATTTTGCCAACGTCTTAAGCGAGGCGGTGGGCGAACGCAAGCTGGTGCGGGCCATCGCCTACGTGATTCGCGCTTCCATTCCGGAAGAAAAGAATTTTTTTACGGCGCTGGAAAAATCCGGCTATGAAGTCAAAAGCAAAGATCTGCAAATTTTTCCCGGCGGCGCAAAAAAAGGCGACTGGGACGTGGGGTTGACCATGGACATGGTGCAGATGATGAGCAAACTCGATGTGATCATTATCGCTTCCGGCGACGGGGATTACGAGGACGCCGTGCGGTACTTAAAAGCCAACGGCACACGAGTGGAAGCCATCGCGTTCGGGCGGTCAACCAGCGCCAAACTGCGGGAAGTGGTGGACGACTTTATTGATATTGATCTGACCCCGCGCAAGTTTTTAATGCCTTTGCGCCGGTAGGTTTTTGGCAAATGAGACCCATTGCGATTTTCGACATTGACGGCACGATTTTTCGTTCGAGTTTAACCATCGAGCTGTTTAAGCATTTGGTGAGGAGGAAAATTTTTAGCGCGGATTTCATGGCCAAGGTTCGGCGTTCGGAGGAAAAATGGATGAACCGCCAAGGGCATTACGATGATTACGTCTTCGATGTGGTTGAGTCGTACCGAAAAGCCATTATCGGCAAAAGGAAAGATGCTATCGTCGCGGCTAGCCGCGAGGTGATTGCGGAACAAAAATTTCGTACCTACCGCTACACGCTTTCCCTCTTGAGAAGGATCCGAAAGAAATACTTTACCATCGGGATTTCGGGTTCGCCTCTGGAAGTCGTCAACGAATACAACAAATTTTTAAAATTTGATAAACTTTACGGCTGGGAGTTTGGCTTGGACGAGAAAGGACGCTATACCAAGGTGGTACTGCACGTTCCGCCGGAATACAAAAAAGAGCTGATCGTGCGGTTCGTTCAAAATCACCGCTTGAGTTTAACGGGCTCGATCGGCATAGGAGATACCCAGTCGGACGTGGGATTTTTGGAACTCGTCAGCACTCCGATTGCATTTAATCCTAACTGGGAGCTGGCGGAAATTGCGCGGAAGCGCAACTGGACTATAGTGTTGGAAAGGAAAGACTTAATTGTCGAGTTTCAGCCGAAGAAGGTAAAGTTTTTGAAGCGTTAGGATGTTTTGACTCCTCCTTGTAGTTTAATGGACAGATCGTGGCCGTCCGGATCCTAAGATGAGGGTTCCCTGCCCGCCATGGCCTCGCCTCCATAGCTTAATGGATAAAGCGCGGCCCTCCGGAGGCCGAAATCGAGGTTCGACTCCTCGTGGGGGCATGGCGATGGCAGGCGGAGATTCCTTCCAAGGGGAAAGCGATAAGGAGCCGCAGATAGGTTTGTCAATTAGCCAATATGTTGGAAAAAGAAACCGGCTTTAATCCGGAGGCGGACAGCACATTTTCGACAGAACCTGTTCCGGAACCGGAACCAAAAACTCAAAAGGGCTTTTCCCGCCGCGAAATCGCTAAAGCCATAGGGTTATTGGGAATTTCTTCCTTAACATTGCCCGCTATCGAGCATTTAGCTGATCGTTTTGGTAGTTCGTCAGAAGCAGCAGAGGCGCAAAAAGAAAAGCCGGAAAAAACAATCGCGAATTTTGAAAGGAACTTAAAGGCCGAAATTATTGCAGAGCTGTCGCCAAGGATAAAAGGCGACGCCTGGAGCGCTTTAGAATCGGACCGGGGTTTGGATCTGATCGTTCTCAATCTCAAGCCAATTTTCGAGCAGGCCTTGCAAAAAATCAAAGAACCCGTTGACATTATGATAGAGCGCGCTTCCGGCCTAAAAGACCGCGTAAAAGAAACTCAGGCCGGCTTTTATGGCGGGGCTTTACTGGCGGCGTTAGTTGTGGAAGGGGCGGCGCAGATTGCCGGGAAATTAAAAAGAGAGCAGGTGCCGCCGCCCGCTTTGCTGTCTCGGCGATCGTTGCTTTTTAACTTAGGCGGTGCTGCTGGAGCCGCTTATGCCGGAGTAAAAGCAAGGGAAGGCGAGCGATTCACAGTTAGTCAGCCCGAGAGAGATAGTGAGATAGGAGATTACTCAAATCGGAGTTGCTCGCTTTTGTCCGACAGAATTGCGAGGAAAACTACCGAGGATGAGATGTACGATCAAGAGCGTCAAGAGGAATGGGACGGGGTGGTGCTGGATGCAGTCGCCGGGTCAGAGGCGTACAAACCACGTTTTGGCTTGAATTCGGCGCTGGAGCAGTTTGCCGTCGCGCATTACATAAGGACGCGCTTGGACGAAGTTAGGTTTGACCGAGGCAAAGCATGACAAAAGCAGCAAGTAAAAGAAAGTTGAAAAAAGTCATGGTCTTCGGGACGTTTGATATCCTGCACCCGGGGCATTTAAGTTTTCTTAAACAAGCATCAAAGCTGGGAAATTTCCTTGTGGTTTCAGTCGCCAGGGACGCCAACACCAAGAAGTTCAAAGGGTTTACACCGGCTTTTTCGCAAGACGATCGCCGGCGCATGGTTGCGAGCGTCAAATTTGTGGACAAAGCGGTGTTGGGAGGAAAAAAAAATTATCTCCCCCACGTGCTTTCCGAGCGGCCGGATATTATTGCTTTGGGTTTTGATCAGAAGGCGTATCTGCCCCAGTTGTATGCCGATCTTGAAAGCAAGCGCTTAAAGGTTAGAATCGTTAAATTGCGCTCCTATGCGCCTGCCAAATATAAAAGCAGCCGTTATAAAATGAAAATAAAGGAATCTAAAACTTGAAATTTGCAATGCAAAACTATGTATCGAGTGGTGATTGACACCAATCTGCTAATCGACGCGCAAAACGATGATTATAGCCATGCTTATAGAATTCTTGATGAAGTTCTCGCAGGGCGTTTAATGGCCGTTGCAAATCGTAAGACTTTGGAGGAAAATCGTCTGATAAGCGCAAAGAAAGTTCGAGATATTGCGCTTCGCGACAAGCTCGATAATTTTTTCGGCTTAGTGAATTTAGTCGGTCGCCATCTCGACATTGCTCGAGGCGACCTTGAGCGGAGTCGAAGAGGTCGCCGTCTCGACATTGCTCGAGGCGACCTTGAGCGGAGTCGAAGAGGTCGCCGTCAAGAGCGGGTCGGGGTCCGGCTTGAAGACCCGGAAGACTTAAAGTTGGTGAGAGCAGCGGTTGCGGGCGAAGCGGACTTTTTAATCACCTCCGACCATCATCTTTTGAAACTGGAACGAGTGAATCAAACCCGAGTGGTGACCCCGCGCGCGTTTTGGACCATATACGAGGAGGAAACGAAAAGCGGCTGGCGGTCGTGGATTAAACAATTTATCAGTAGTCAATGAGCCGAGTCGAGAAGAAAAAATTATCCGCCTCCGCTCCGCCCAAGCATGACGGAGAAGGTGGGTTGAAGATATCACGGGCAACCCACTCCGCCGTGGCGCTCCCGGCTACGAGGGCTGAATCAGCCCGTGGGTCCTCATCGGCGGGGTTAAATCAAAAACAGTCAGAAGCCGTGCAACATACACATGGGCCGCTTTTGATCGTGGCGGGAGCCGGGACCGGCAAGACCACGGTCCTAACCAACAGAGTGGCTTGGCTGATAGAGAAGGGATTAGCAAAACCCGAGGAGATTTTAGCCCTGACTTTTACCGAAAAAGCCGCGGCGGAGATGGAAGAGCGGGTTGATCGACTCTTGCCATATGGTTTGGTGGATCTTTGGATTTCCACTTTCCACGCGTTTGGCCAGAGGATTCTGGACAGCCATGCCTTAGACATCGGCTTGCCGGTTGACTTCCGGGTGCTGACGCCCACCGAGCTTTGGGTTTTGATCAAGGAAAATTTCGATCGCTTCGATCTCGATTATTACCGACCGCTGGGCAACCCCGCGCGTTTTATTCACGCGCTTGTCTCGCATTTCTCCCGCGCCAAGGACGAATTGGTGTCGCCAGAAGATTATTTAAAGCACGCGCGGGAATTGCGTTTGAATTTGGATTCGGAAATAAAACACCAAAGTTCTGCAGCCGAACAAGAAGCCGCTCGGATCGCGGAAGTGGCTGCCGCTTACGCCACTTACCAAAAGGTTTTGGCGGAAAATAACGCTTTGGATTTTGGCGACCTGATCACTTATACTTATCAGTTGTTCCAAAAACGCGTATCGGTTCTGCAGCGCTATCGTGCGCAGTTCAAATTTATCCTCATAGACGAATTTCAGGATACGAATTTTGCTCAATTCGAGCTCATTAAAATTCTCGCGGCACCTCATAACAACATTACCGTGGTCGGCGACGACGACCAGTCGATCTACAAGTTTCGCGGCGCCTCCGTGAGCAATATTTTGCGATTCAAGGACAGTTTTGCAAAAAGTCGCGAAGTCACCCTGGTCAAGAATTATCGCAGCACGCAGGATATTCTTGATCTGGCTTATAATTTTATCCAATTGAACAATCCCGACCGCTTAGAGCAGAAACTGGCGATCTCCAAAAAGCTGATAGCGGAGAAAGCGGGAAAGGCCTTGATAGAGTTTCACCATTATGCCGATTATCATCTGGAAGCCGAGGGCGTAGTTGATCGGATAGTGGAACTAAAAAACCGCGACCCGCATTCCACCTGGGACGATTTTGCCATTCTGGTCCGGGCCAACGACACGGCGGAGTCCTTCACGGAAGTGCTGGAGCGCAGGGATCTGCCGTTCATGCACTTGTCCCGAAGGGGACTGTATAAGAAACCCATAATTTTGGACTTGACGGCTTATTTGAGGATTTTGGTCAATTACCACGAGTCCAGGTCGTTTTTCCGCGTTCTGAATTTTCCCGTTTTCAACCTGAATCACGACGACCTGGTGGCGATTTTGGATTTTTCTTCACGCAAAACTTATTCTGTTTACGAATCTTTAAAAAAACCGGATTTGCTGCCGCGTTTAAGCGACCCGGGCAAATCCGGAGTAGGGAAGTTGCTTGCTCTTTTGGAAAAGCACGCCTCCCATGCTTCCGAAAAGCCGCTGACCGAACTGGTAGTCGAGGTCGTTTCCGATCTTAGTTTAGGCGTGAGCAAAAACGACGCTTTACGGATCAAAAATTTGGGGTTACTGCAGCAGTTCAGCCGGAAAGTCAAGGATTTCTCCGTGAAAAAAGGGAGGAACCTTACCGACTTTATGGAAGTTTTAGACATGGAACTTGCTTCGGGCGAGCAGGGGTCTTTGGATTTTGATCCGGAAGTTGGACCGGAAGCGATAAAGATCATCACCGTACATTCGGCAAAGGGTTTGGAATTTCGGTACGTATTTCAGCCGGGCTTGGTTGACAAAAAATTTCCGGCGATCGCGCGCGGCGAGCCCATTGAACTGCCGGAAGAATTAATCCGGGATATTTTACCCCAAGGCAACTTTCACCTGCAGGAAGAGCGCAGATTATTTTATGTGGCCATGACTCGCGCCAAGGAGGGGCTGTTTTTCACCTACGCTCACGATTATGGCGGCTCCACCACGAGAAAGCCCTCCAGATTTTTATCGGAAGTCGGCATGAAAAAAAGTCAGGGTTTAGGATTTCCCGATCAGAGGATTAAGCCCAAAGACGGCTCGGGATCCGCCAAAAAGGTCAGTTTGCAGTTTCCTAAAACCTATTCCTTCTCCAGCGTTTCGGCATTTCGGAAATGTCCCTTGGAATATAAATATTTGTATTTACTGAAATTGCCGACTGCCGGGAGCGCGCCGCTTTCATTCGGGCAAACAATACATGCGACCTTGGAGAATTTTTTGAAGTTATACCAGCAAACCAACCAGCGCACGCAAGGGGACTTGTTCGCCAAAGAAACCAAAGCAAAAAAAAAGTTATTGCCGGGTTTTGAAAAACTCGAAGAGTTTTACCGCTCGGCTTGGGTGGATGAATGGTATGTCGACAAGCGTCAAAAGGAGAGTTATCGTAAACGAGGGGAGGAAATCCTCAAACTGGTTTACGAGTACTTGCGGCGCCAGCCGCCTGCGCCAAAATATTTGGAAAAGCCCTTTAAGATAGCGCTGAACGAAGACGTTTTTTCCGGGAAAATCGATCGCGGCGACGCAACCCCGGACGGTCTTGTGATCATTGATTATAAAACGGGAGCAGATCGGCCTTTGGCAAAGGTCGCTAAAGAGCAGTTGCTGATATAACAGTGCGCCGCCGAGGAATTTTTGCAAGAAAAAGTTTGTGCTTTGCAGTTTTGGTATTTTGATCACGAGATTCGCGTCAAGGAATTTTTGGGGACTGCGGCTGAAATTGCCGCCACCAAGGACGGTCTGGCCGAAACCATCGCCGAGATTAAAGATGCGATTTTCAACAACAGTTTTGAGCGCTATCATAAAAAGCATCAGGGCTGTCAGTTTGAGAATTATTAAAAAAGACGGCGTTTACCGTCTATAAGGATGGTGTTCTGGGGGGAGGGAAACACAGCAGCCGGATCATAAAGATGACCAAAAGCACGCTGATAGGCAACCAGAGCAAGCAGGCAATCGCGACCTTGCCAGTGTCGCGAGAAAGAAACCTTACCTCCGGCAGCGTGTAGCGCTTCCGCGCGAGTCTCAATAGCAAGGCGGCAATCGCCAGGTAGCAAACTCCCAACAGTCCGGTGAGCATTATGTGTCCTCCGTAAGAGCGGGTCCAGAATAGCAGATTATTATTGCGAATACAAATGCAGTTTCTGACAAAAAAAATCGCCAGCCGCAACTCCCGAAGATGGTTTATCACCTTTACCATCGCCTTGGCGGTTCTGGTCGGCTTTGAGGCCTTGTCTTTTTTAACGGGGATTTATCAGATCCGCGTTTTCTTGCAAGTCTCGATTCTCATTTACTTTTACTTGTTGGTCAAAACCAGTTTGATTTTTGACCTGCATCTCAAGATTCCCAAATCATGGCACCGTTCTTCCGGGTATTACCATTACAGCAAAAAAGCCCGCTGGGTTAAATTTTCTCAAATAGTTTTTCGCGCACTATCATTGCGGTTTCACTACCTTTTTTCCTGGCCCCACTGGAAGCATTTCCAGAATTATTTGATTTTGCCCTCGGTGCTTTACTGGGCGGTTGTGCTTTTGGTTTTCTTAAACCCGTTCGATTTGCTGCTCAAGCAGTTCTTCGTCATCTCGGGGACTCTGCTTATGACGGTCGTTATGTGGCATCTGAAAGTCGTTTTCGTGAACTATTCCGGAGCGAGTTTGGTAGTTCGTTATTTCATGTTTGCCGTGATGGTCGTTACCGCGTTTTTGATCTTTTCCGCGGGATTAGGCATCACTTGGTACGCTGGTTTGCCGGCCTGGCATTTTCCTTTGACTTCCGGAATCGTTGCGCTGTTGCTTCTTTATCAGTCCTTGTTTCATCACCCGCTCATAAACACTCTAAAAAACTTTGGTTTTGTTTTGTTGGGCGCCGCACTGGTCGGTGTTACCGCCGTGCTCGTGCAAAAATTCTGGACGGTGAATTATTACACTGCGGGCTTGCTCATGGCCGGATTTTTACACCTCTATTGGAGCGTGGTATTGCAGGCCTTGCAAAAACGGCTGACCGTTTGGCGAGCGGTTGAGTACGCAACCATTTTTTTGTTCATCGTGATATATGTCCTGGCCACCACCAATTTTCACGCGCGGATTGGGTGAGATTTGTTTATGAAAATCATTCTCGGTTCGCAATCCAAAAATCGTAGAAAGGTTTTGTCTAAAATGGGATATGAGTTTACGACCCTGTCCTCTGACATTGATGAAAAAGCCATTAGGGACGCTGACCCAAAAAAATTGGTTTTACTCTTGGCAAATGCCAAGACCGACGCCTTGCTTGTCAGAATCATAAAGCCGACCCTTTTAATCACGTCCGATCAGGTCGTGATTTGGAACGGTCAGGTTCGGGAAAAGCCAGAAAGTCCAGAACAAGCAAAAGAGTATTTGAAAAGCATTTCTCAATACCCGTCACAAACAGTTACTTCGGTGGTTGTCACTAATACCAAGACTGGAAAGCGGCTTGAGGGGGTTGATGCTGCTAAAATCTATTTTCGTCCGATTCCTGACGAGGTTATTGATAAACTCGTCCGAAACGGAACAATTTTTGATTACGCCGGAGGTTTTTCTACCAATGACCCGCTTTTATTTCCTTATGTTGATCGTATTGAAGGAGAAGTGGAAAGTGTTTTGGGTTTGCCGAAAACCTTAACCCAAAATTTACTCGAGGAAGCACAATAGGGTTTTGCCTGCAGAAATTGTGACGGCCCGGCTAGTAGATATTGAGAGTGAAAATCGTGACGAGGATGAGCGCGATGAAAATACCGGTTTTTTGGTTTTCCCAAAGCCCTTTTGCTCTGCCATGCACAACATTGTCGATAATGATGGTGCCGACAAAGACTGCGACCAATCCCATGAAAATCAAGCGCACCGTTTCAAAAATATTACCTTCTGCAACCGCGGCGGAGAAGTCAGCTTCGGTGCTGGGAGGAAAGAAAGCGGGAAGCATGGTTGTTTGTTCGGGATTGACGAGCTGAATCGCGGGTTCGTTTTCGTTGCCAAGATCAGGAAAAGCATTTGTTGAGGGAGAGGGAGTCGTTGCGGATTGTGACGTAGTCGTGGATGCCTGCAGCGGCACGGGTGTGGGTTGGGACTTGGTCGGGGCGGGCGGCGGCGGAGCGATGGTTGTGGGGGCGGTGACTACTGGAGGGGCCGCGCTTACGGCCAATGTGCCGAATAAACTTGTCACCAGCGCGGTGTAGCGCTCTTGGAAAGTTCCGTAGGCGGCGTTAAGCCCTTGGTCCAAAAAATCGTTCCGCAATAAATTGTCGCGGTGAGTCGGGCTGTTGATCCAAGCGCGAACGATGCCTTCTTCTGTGGAAAAATCGACGGCTAAATTCTCGCCCAGGATTTTGTAGGGCTTATATCCGGCGGCTTCCACCAGCGGCCACACATACTTGCCATCAGGATCGAGGTGGTCAAAGTAACCGCGGGCGAACATGTCTTGCGTTTTTGCACCGGCCGCAGCGGCAAGTTTGGTTGACGCATTTAAGGGCGGGATGGCGCGATTGGTCCGCTCGGCGTTTATTTTTTCCATAAGCGACGAAGAATCAATCGCACTTGCTCGGGCTCGTGAAGTTTGAAGAGAAATACTTAAATAGCCGGTCAGAATTATCAGTAGAAGGATAAGTCCCTGGAAGTATTTCATACGGGTATTTTAGCAGTTTTGCCCGGCCACCAGAAGGCCGAGGATGAAAGCCCAAAGAGGTTACCAGAAGTGGTAGCGGGGTTTACAGAACTTTTTTTTCCTATGGTGTCAATACTCAAGCGGCTCGGCCTACTTGAGCCGAAGCATCCTCGTCCGCAGTCCGCCTCCGGCGGACGAAGGAGGTTAGCCGCGGAGCTCCATAATAATACTGGTTGGGTCTTTGCTTAAAACCCAGGAATTTACTAAAATTATGATAGGTTAACGAGTATGTATGAAACAGACAGGTCTAGGTAAATTTCTGCTAAAATGTCGTCGAACTTAACCATGTTGATGGCCGGTTATTTCTTGGTTTTCGCGACAGGTTTTCTTATCATGTTATTCACAGTTTCCACTTATTCGCCGGCGGAACTTTCGCGGCTGCTATGGGTCTTATTATACGCAAGCGTTGGGCTGGTAGCTTTTTCTTTATCCGGTTTCCTCGCCATTCTCTTGTTGCGTTTACGAATGGGGTTGCGGGCAGTTTTGACTAGACATACTCACAGAATTCTACGCCAGTCTTTTTTGATAGCGGCAATTTGCGTATTTGCGTTGTATTTGCAGTCCGCCAGAGAGTTAACTTTTTTCACCGCCGCGATGTTAGTTGTCGCGGGGGGGCTTTTGGAGCTTTACTTTTTAAATTCAAATCGTTAAAAACACGTTTTACTACGGTCCTAATTGGGTCGGCGGAGTACCACCTCAAGTTGTTAAGAAATAAAAATCTATGCAGGATCAGGATAAAAACTCGAACGAGTTTAACAAAATAAAATTGGTTTTTGACGTGCCTGACGCCCCAACCCAAGCGGTTGCAACAGGCGCCCCGCCAAGACCGGCTGCTCGGCAGCGCGAAACAATGCCGCGTCAAAAAGGTTTTTCTCAAAGTTCGGTATGGCTCGCCTTTCGATCTTTTGCGATACGCGTTTCTGAAAGAGTTTTGAAAAATAAAAAACTGATTTTAGCCGCTGTCGGCGTGGTCATAGTCGGAGCGGTGGTAGTGTTTTTTGTGTCGAAAAAGTCGGATAGACCTATCACAACAGAGTCGCAACCTCCTCAAGCTGATAATTCTTCCACCCCCCCGGAGCCGCCCTTGCCGGATGAGTGGCTGGTCAAATATTTTGGGACAAAAGATTGTGATAAAAACATTTGCGGCGCCAATATAGATATTGAAGCGGACGGCCTCAAAAATCACCAGGAGCTTGAATACGCCACTGACCCGAAAAATTTTGACAGTGATTTTGACGGAATCACCGACGGCGACGAAATTTTCGTTTACGATTCCGACCCCGTAGTTGCCGACACCGACGGAGACGGTTTTGAAGACGGCAACGAACTTCGAAACGGGTACAGCCCCACGCTCGCCAGCTCGGCCAAACTTTCTGCTTTGGAAAAACAGGTTTTCGAGGATAACGCCGCAGACCATGGTTTGGCCAAGCAAACGAAAATTTTTTTGAACCTAGAATCTTACCGCACCAACTTTGCGACCGCCACCACCGGTTCAAGCGAGCAAATTTCGCTTAGCATTCCCGACGGTTGGCTGGTTACCAAAACTCAAGCCCTTGATCTTATCGAACAGGAAGACAAGCGGCTTAAGGTCGCTGTTACTTTGCTTCCCTACAATCCTGCAACTCAAGCCGATCTGGAAACCTTTTGGAAAACCGTGACCAGCTTTCCAAACGACAGCGGCAGAGATCTTGGCTCTACAGCTTTAAGGATCGGGGCGTTACACTTACGGGTTAACGAGTATTTAAATTTTGCCGACCAGTCAATCTCGCTTGTGCATACTCACGGTATTAGAGCCGCGTTTTTGAAAAACGGAAGGATTTTTGACGTGGCGGTTTTTGGAGATGACGAGCGGTGGGCGGAGTTTAGCGATCTTGCCCGCGTTATTTTAAACAGCATACGTTGAATTTCCTCTCTGAAATTTTGACAGATAGTTAACGGCAGGCCTGGTTTCGGGTTTAAGGGCTCCTGGCCAGGGAATCAGGAAATGTTTTAACCTTTGAGAACCTCATTCATTCATGGCCACAAGCGCCAATGACTTTGAAAACATTTACGTCGGCGAAGTAATGAAAGTCATACCGCATCCCAACGCCGACCGTCTGCGCGTGATTAGCGTGTCGCTGGGCGATCGCGTCATTGAGCCGATTGTCTGCGGCGCTTTTAATTTTGAGTCAGGCGACAAAGTCGCCTTGGCGATCCCGGGAGCTCGCATCGCCAAAAATATTCATAGAGGTCATCTAAAAACTCGCTTTTAAGGCGAAATTTCAGATTTGCGAGCGAAAATGCTGAAGCGGAATGAAGACGTAATCGCAGTATTACGGCGAATTCCGATGAAGCATTTGCAGCCGAAAAGCTGAAATTGCAGA
>JACQJK010000054.1 GCA_016205055.1 Candidatus Doudnabacteria bacterium | reverse complement strand
TTATTGCATTGTCCTCACAGGAAAAATTGATTATATCTCGGGCCACCATGAAAAAGGATTTGTCGCGCACGATAACATTTGTTTTATAAAAAATCTTGAGCCTGCGACTGTAATGAGTTTGATAAACGAGATTTTTTACAATTTATCTATCTCGTAACATTTGCTTTTACAAGCTCATAGAGTTCTTTTGCTTTCCCCTTTTCAAAATGTTTTCTAACCGGCGCTAAAATTTCGTCCAACGCTTCAAGTGTGCCTTTTTTCAAATGCTTTGGGTGCTATTTTCCGTCTCTGTACGTTTTTTCGATTTCTGCGTAACTCTGCAATTCCAAATTCCCTCCAAACTTTGCCGGCCTTTCTATAACTCGGTTTTCAAATTTCCTGAAAACTATTAGTCACGTAAATGGATGTTCCCTCAAGGTTTCATCCTTTTCACTATCCTTGCAGTACCCGCAAAACCGTCCACTTCCACTATGTCACCGTCATGTAAAACTTGGCGGGCAAAACGAGTTTGAATGATTGCGGGGATTTTAGCTTCCCTGGCTAAAATCGCCGGGTGGGTGGTCACGCCGTGGCCGCCGTCGCAAATCAATCCCGCCGCGCGGTGAATGGCCGGCGCAAAACTTGGCACAACCTGCACGGTGACGATAATGTCGCCTTTTTTTATTTTGCCGATCTCGTCGGGATTCATGACGATCCGCGCCGGACCTCTGGCTTTTCCCGGGCTCACCGGAAAACCCTGGAATTCTTTGGTGTCGGGCGAAAAATCAATGAGTGTTTTTTTAAAAGCCGCGGCTTTGGCGCCGGTATAAACCGCGCTTTCCCGGCCGTCGGTTATCCAAGCTGACAGTTTTATACGATCATTTGCTTCCGCCGAAAAATCCTTCCCTTTAAGCAATATCTCTCCCACATCAACCGTGCGTAAAAACCGCACTTGCTTTAAAGTGAGAAAGCTGTGTTCGGCAATCGTCTGCAACACATCATCAAAATAGTACAGCGACTCGGAAACATAGCGTTTGCGCAGCTCTTTCAGGTGAGCAAGATCCAGCATGGAGGAAAACAATTGCTTTTCTTGCACCGTTAGCGACAGTTTAGAAGCTAAATTTTGCTGCTGGAGCGCGATGTCTTTGCGCTCGGCCACCATTTCTTGATGCACTTTCACCGGATTTGAAACTAGAACAACTTTGAGCCGCTGCAAGATCTGTTCAAAAGTCAAAACCGGATCCTCGTAATCGCGGGTGACCCAGAAATATTCTTTTTCGTGATCTTTAATTAACTTCACCAACTTTTCATCAGTCAAGGTTGAATTTTTGATTTCGCGCGTCCACCCCGGATTTTTGGCAACCTCTGCCGCAACGCCCAACAAGTGCTCCCGCTCGATTCTGGCCACCATAGCAGAGGGCTGCAGAGTGAGCACGTTCAAAATCTTGCTTGCTTCCACCGGGTCGGCAATTCGTTTCTGAACGATTTTCAGAAGCGCAACGTTCAAAACGTTTTCCACCACCCACACCGACCCGTACGTTGCGTAAACCTCCAAATAATACTTGTTATAACCGGCAAAAAACTCGTAGAGCTCCCTGTTGGTCGGCTGTACTCTCGCGCGCTTTCCGGCCAGAATCGTAAAATGCACGAGCTTATTGCCAAATTTGTGCTGTAAAGCAATAAGCGTTTTGTAAAGTTTCGGCTCGCGGATGATGCGCCTTAAAATCGACGAACCGGCCTCGTCAAAATTTTTCTTGGGATTAAAAGCGTTCATCAGCCGGTCTTCGAAGATCAGAAGCGTCGCCTCTAAATTCACGCCTACATAACTTTTCAACCGGCGCGCCATGGCTTCCATGGACATATAGTTGGGAAAGGGGCTCATTCGTTGCCTTTGCGACATCAGTCGCCAGGCGTTTTTGTCAACTTTGAGTTTCATTGCAAAGCTTTAGTTAGTTTGTGTTTAAATTGTGCAAAATTTTTATACTCGATGACTTTCGCTCCCATTTTTTTCGCCGCGACCAGATTAAAATCCTGATCGTCAATCACGATCGTTTCTTGCGGCTTGACTCGAAATTTTTTTAAAACCCATTGCACGGTTTCCGGAGACGCTTTTGCCAAGCCAAGATCAAAAGTGTTGACGATATGTCGGAAGTAACGATTCAACCGCGTTTTCTTCATGGTGTCCTGGTAATGGCTGGGGATGTTCTTGGATAAAAGCAAAATGGCGTAGCCCTGTTTTTGAAGTCCCAGAACAAATCTAAACACGCTCCGGTTTAATACTTGAAAAGAAAGGTGCATTTTCCGCAATTTTCTCCACGGCTCTTTGAATCCCAGTTCCTTGATGGTGCGTTCGAAGAATTGCCGTTCGCTAATTTTGCCCAAAGCCGCCTGGTTAAAATACTTGTGGTACAACACTGCGTAAATCGCATCGGCTGGCCGATTGTACTTATGCGCCAGCCACCGGGTGACGTTCCAGTAACTCCCCCGCGTCATCACGCCATAAAGATCAACGATGATTAGTTTGTACTTGCTTTTCATAGCTTTTTGAGTGATCCCGATTTCCAATTTATTTCCACCAAATCGCCGTTACGAAAAAACTTGGTCGCGATTCTGGTTCCGATTAGGCAGGGCTTTTTTAATTCGCGGGCGACGATCGCGGCGTGCGAAGTGACCCCGCCTTCGTCAGTCACGATCGCACGCGCGATCTTCATCGCCGGTAAATACTCCGGCGAAGTCATGGGAGTAACTAAAATCCTGCCATTTTTAAAACCCGAAACCTGGTCAGAATTGAAAATTCTTTGCGCCCGTCCACGCGTGACGCCCTGCCCAGAATATGCCACCGTACCGCTGACACCATGCGCGCCAGATGGCGAATTTTCCAAGTTGCCGACTTTAATTTTTTTCCTTTTTAAAAATCCAACAAAATTTCGCGTCGGCAAAATTCTTCCCGCAAAATACACATAGCCACGGGATCGGGCTTTTAAAACTTGCTGGCTTGGCAATTTTTGCTCGAACACGAACTTTCTAATTTCGGCGACCGACAACAGCCGAACAAACTCGCGCGAGGATTGATATTTTACCAGTTTTGGTCCAAGCCATTTTCGCAAATGCAATCCCACTTCTTTTAACAGTCCTTCGCTTTTTTCACGGCTGTGCGTGAGCGTTTTTAAAACGCGCTTGCCGCTGCTTCCGTGATACCGCAAAAAGTCGTTTTTCCAAGCCCCAGGCAAAAAAATTCCCAAAGGGTAATAAGGATAAAATTTTCGGAAGAGTTTCTCTAAATTTGCAAGATGCTCCTGTTCGGCGCGTCTTACTGCTTGCGGCGACTTCAGCGTTCGCCGCAAACGCGCAACATCAGCTAAAAATCCTGTTTGGGTTTTAGGGCTGTAAATTCGGTCGCCTAACGGCTTTTTAACCATGAATTTGCTCACCCGATCCATATCGGCTTTGTAACGATACCATTCGAAAGTTTGACCGTTGAAATGCACGATCTGATCGGAAAAACCAGTTCCCCAAACTTTTGGACAATCTTTGACCAGCGAATTCCTGACCATTTCCTGCACCCACTGGTCAAAATCGCGAGTGAAGATTAAATGGATTTCTTGCATTTTTTTTCAGGATAAAAACCCTGCTCACTAAAACATTTTATCACCCCTTGATCTTACGGGCAATTTGTGGTAATCTGTCACGACAACTGCAAGGAGGCAGTGTTATGACTTCACGAGTCTTTTGTTTCCGTCACACAGAGCGCGTTGTCGGCGACCCGGACCAAAACCCCACGCCGTTAGGCGAACTGCTCGCCTACGGCATGGGTATGTTCGTCAGGCAGCGGTACTCGCCTGACATGAAGCAATACGTATGCTCGCCGCAGGTCCGAGCTGTGAGCACGGCGGTGCTTTTCACTGGCGGACTGCGAGGGATTTTGGGCTACTATCCGCCGCTTCCCCTGATCCTCCGGGAACACATGCTCAACGACAACTTCACCGACCCGCGTCCCACTGTCCAATCCGCTCTCGCGGAAGCCAAGGAGCGTGCCAAGCAAAGCACGCGAACCCACGAAGAAGAATTCTTCAGCTTCCCCGAAGGTCTCGACGTCTTGCACACGAGGGGAGCGGAAATGGTCGATGTCGTCGAGAAGCTTTCTCAAACTTCGGCCGATCAGCTGCTGATCGGCCACAGCCCTTCCCTGGAAGCCGGGTGTCTTCTGCTGAAGAGGATGTTGGACGGTACCACGCCGTTCAACCTTGCTTCAATCGGCGGTCAGCTCAACACCATGGAGGGATTCATGGTGGCCTTTGACGAACCGGGGCTTATCAACCGAGTCGAGCTCATCCGCCGGCCCTCCCACCTGGTCACTCTTTCCACCCTGGACTGCGACGTCTTATAAGGACTGTTCTTTGGAACGGTCTTTTTTTAGATCGTCTATTAGCGCAAAAAAATTAGTCCTCGCCAGTGCCGTATTCCGCAGGAGGTATTTTCGTAGTAGGCATTCTTGAAGAAGGTATGCTCGAAGCACGTGTTCTCGAAGTAGACATTCTGTCAAAGAAATAACAATGAAATAAATCTCCTGTACGCTTTTTTCACGATCGCAAAAAAAGGTGACAGGAAACCCTGTGCCACTTTGATGGGTCTTTTCAGGAAGCGCACAAAAAACTGCGCCAAACCTGAAACGCTTGATTTTTCTGGCGATTTATAGTAGTATACCGCTTCTATCCCCAAGGAGGACAGAAACCATGCTATCTCGCGTATTCGTTATCCGGCACGTCGAGCGGGACAAGTCCAACAAGTATGACCCGCAAACCCCAACCCAGGGCGGGCTGATCACCGCCTTTGCCATGGGAACCGAGGTGCGCAAGCGCTTCAACCCGGTTTTCTCTTACGCCTGCTCATCACCCCAGCCGCGCGCCATACGCACCATCCCTCCGTTCCTCGCCGGAGTTTCCGGCTGGAGCAGGGAGGCCGGGTTGTGGAGAGGGGAATTCCCCACCATCCACATCAACCACGACCTCGACGACTTTTCCTCGGACACGAGGCCGGTCGTGGTCGAAGCCCTGAAGCGGGCCAAAAACTGGGCGGCCACTTACGCCATCGAAACCGAAACCGCGCTTTTCCTGGCCCCAGATTGCGCGGCTGCGCTTGAACTCAAAGCCACCGAAGCGTTGGGTGCAGTGAACGTCCAGGGCAAGCTGGACGGCGACTCACTGCTGGTGATGCACGGTGCGGCGATCGAGGGTGTCTGCATTGCCCTGCAGATCAACTCCGAAACGCTGGCAGGGCAAGGCATGGGAGAGATTGGCGGACAGTTCGACAAGTGCGAGGGCTTTGTCGCGCATTTCATGAACGGGCATTTTGTGCGACTCGAACAGATTCGCCAGCCGGCCTGGCTTCGGTCCATGCAGTTTGCCCTCGACGCTCTGTAAGGGAAACCACTTTCGGCTTCCCTTTTTTGTTTGGCTGTGATATATTTGACCAAAACTGAAAAAGGAGAAACCATGCCCAGCAGCTACTGGCGTTATCGCGCGCACAAAACCCGTTCTGATCTGCAGTGGCTGGAGCAGTTTTACGGCGAAGGAAAGCCGCCAGAAATTAAAACCGCTGTTTTCCTTTTCGTGCGCCGACCCGACGGCCGCCTGATCCCACAAGCATTAGCGCTCTTTGTCGATCTTGAGCTGGAAACCTTTCTGAACGTTTTTATAAGCTTGCGGCAGTCCCCAACCGTCAGCCACAATGACAAGCGCGACATCTTGCGCGAACAAAAAAAGCTTCACCGGGTCGTTCCTCCGGTCGGCGAAAACGGAATGGCCCATTTCATTCGGCTCAAACACCCCTGGGAAGCCCGAGAATTGAACGCCTTCTTTCAAACTCCGGAAGGAGCTGCGTATTACCATCGGGTCTTCCAAGAGGTCGAGTTTGAGTACTTTGACCCCGAGTTGATCCGTGAGCGCATCAGATCCGGCCAGATCACAATCCAATAACCCGCCCAGGCGGATTTTTTTAAACCAAACATCCAAAAAATCCCTGCCTTCATTTCTGTAAACTGCTTCGGTAAACTAAAGTAATAAATTCTATGGACGCTTTTTTCACGATCGCAAAAAAAGGTGACATTACAATTCCTTCACCGTCCCTCGTTTTGCGTCCAACAAAATTTTATCGCCGTCTTTCAGAATGCGGGTTGCGATTTTCGTCCCGACAACCGCCGGAATGCCAAATTCCCGGGCAATGATGGCGGCGTGACATGAAATGCCGCCGTTATCGGTTATGATCGCTTTGGCTTTCCTTAAAATTAATATGTATTCCGGGTTTGTATCAGGCGCGACCAGAATCTCTCCTTTTTTCATTTTCCCAAAGTCGAGCGCATGCAGAATCAATCGTGCGCTGCCGTTTACTGTTTTTGCGCCTATGCCCTGGCCCTTTATGCCATCTTGTGAAGGGGTTTGAAAAATGTCAACCGAATGTCCCGGGGTCGGGCGTAACTTTTCTGCGACTCGCAAAAACCGCTTACACGCTCTTATGGTTTTTGTGTCTTGTTTCCTCCGAGCAATCCTCAACACATCTTTTACGCGAAGCAACAATTTGGGGATCCTCGATCGAAAAGCCTTCCTCGTCGAACGATGTGTTACCAGGTAAACCAATTGGTCGATGTACATTAAGGGCGTCATAATTTTTATTTTTTTACCGTCCGGCAAGAGATAATCAACCGCCCCGGAGAGTTTCCCGGGGGTATAACCCGCAAAGGGCGATGGCACCATGTGAAGAGAGTAACCGACGGTTTTCACGAAATGCTCCAGTTGCGCCAGATACTTGGAATTCTTGGGAGGCAAGGTCATCCAACCACTGGTTGCTCTCCAGGGCAAGCTTGCTAACTTTACCCAAAGATCGATTTCGAAAGGATTCTTCTCGTCGATAATCTCATAGCCGCTGCGCTGTAAAGACGGCTCCGTCGTCAAGACCCAGTCCTCCGGCTTCAATCCCCATCGCAAAAAAAGTTTGTTCAATTTTTCCAAAACCTGATCAGGGATTTGATACTTCATGTCATTTGACTTTTAAGCATACGGCAGCAAAATTTAGAAAAATCACTATGAGGTCATCTAAAAACCCCATTTTGTCTGCAATTTCAGCTTTTCGGCTGCAAATGCTTCATCGGAATTCGCCGTAATACTGCGATTACGTCTTCATTCCGCTTCAGCATTTTCGCTCGCAAATCTGAAATTTCGCCTTAA
>JACQJK010000058.1 GCA_016205055.1 Candidatus Doudnabacteria bacterium | reverse complement strand
TCCCCCCACGGCCCAAAAAAACCCATCGTTACCGACTTTTCCATTCGCGCCGACGAAGACGTAAAAAAGGAAATCAAACAAGTTTTGAAATGAATCTGCAATCCCGAGACAGAAGGCAATTCGATATGATAATTTCTCAACTAGCATTTTTCACGGCAGTAAATTTTACAACAAATGAACCCCAACCGTTGTGGCAAAGGCCACAACGGTATTCCAGCCTTCGTAGCTCCGGTACTCTTCTAAATAACCTGTCAGTCCTTGGTTAAACTGAAAATAAACGATTATTCCCCCTAAATGTACTACGGCGGAGTAGGCCAGGGCGAGGCCCCTTAGCAAGGGGTCCCGCTTGAGTGGGACACTATTTTCAATTTTTCAAATCGGCCTTCCTCCCCGCCTCGATCCGCCTAGGGCGGACGAGAGGCGGGTACTCGGCCTGATGTTAACGTATGACAAATGTCACGACCGTGACAAAATACATACACTGAGGACAAAACGGCTGGGTCCACGTTGTTGATATCCAAATACACTCTTATCTCGATCCTCCTTACTTTGAATTACGAAACTCGATATTGTTCGAGCTTGTGGATTCGACTTCGCCCATTCGGCTCCGAGCTCATGGCCGAGGAGTCACCACCATGAGCCTGCCGAATGGTCGAGAACCTTTTATAGCATCTAAGCCAAAATTTTAGCTTCTCCACAAGGTCGAAGAATAAAATTTTGCCGTTTCGTAATGCAAAGTATTATACGCAAAAAGCCCGCTTTGCGCCGTCCTGCCCTTACAAATTCCGAAATCGCTAAGTTGATTACATCCGGCCGAATACCTTGCCTCTCGACTTCGCTCGAGGCGGATCGAGGCGGGGGTGAAAGCCGCATTAAATATGAGTCTGCCAGGACGGACACCTTGGCAAGGGCCCCACCCTGGCCTACTCCGCCGTAGTACAGCTGGGGAGTAACAGTCTTAAGTCAGTTGAACCAAGAACCGATAGATTATTTAGAAGAGCACAAAAGCTGCGAAGACTGGAATACCGTTGTAGCAAAGGCCACAGGATTGGGTTTGATTATGAACCCGCTGTGGTTTGTTTGGAGTTGAAGATGATTTTTTGGGGATTAAGTGCTTATCGGGCCACTAAAGAGGTAAATAATTCATTATCCCGGGAGTATTGCGCCGCGTTCTGGTAAAGTACCAAATTTTTTCTGACCAGTTCCGCCAAGTAACGGTCCAAAGACATCATGCCTTTGGAGCCAGAGCTGTGGATGATGTTGTAAATTTCAAAAGTCCGGTTTTCTCTAATCACGTTGCGGATCGCAGTGTCCACGATCATCACTTCGGTAGCCGGAATCAACCCCCCACCGACCTTGGCCAGCAATCGAACCGACACCACCCCCAACAGGACGCTTGCCAGCTGACCTCTAATTTGCGGCTGCTGATAGGGTGGAAAAACATCCACAATGCGGTCAACGCTCTGGGCGGCGTCGTTGGTGTGCAAAGTGGCGAAAACCAAATGACCGGTTTCGGCCAAGGTGATCGTAGTGGCAATTGAGTCTAAATCTCGCATCTCTCCGACCATCACCACATTCGGGTCTTCACGTAAAGCAGCCGTAAGAGCGGAAGCGAAAGAAACCGCATCGCGATAAATTTCCCGTTGAGACACAATACTCTTGTCCTGTAAAAATACGTACTCAACGGGATCTTCAATGGTTAAAATATGTTCAGCGCGAGAATGATTGATTAAATCGATCATCGAGGCCAAGGCCGTGGACTTGCCGTGACCAGTAGGTCCGACCACCAATACTAGACCCTGTTTTAAATCAGTAAACGACTTGAGCACTTCCGGCAAATTCAATTCCTCGATAGTTTTAATCTTGTTCGGGATTAGCCGAATGGAAACAGCCAAAGTGTCTTTTTGATAATAAGTGTTAACGCGCAAACGGTGATTGTCTTTGAAAGAATAAGAAAAGTCCACGTGTCTTTGATGCTCTAGAATTTCCTTTTTTTCTTTAGGGACTAGCGCTTCGGACAGACTGACTATTTTTTCCGGAGAGAGTACTTCGTAGTCCGTATCTTCCAAGAGCCGACTGTGGACACGATAGACCGGCGGCTTCCCGACAATGAAATGCAGGTCGGAAGCGTCAATTTCCAACATTTTACTTAATAACCTGTTTAGCTCCAACTCGCTGTTTTTATACATAATTGGCCTAGTTTAACCTATTGAGAGAAGTAAGAAGTAAAAACTTTGCCTTACTTTCTCCCAATAAAAATTAATGACTTTCAAATTGTAACAGAAAATTGAAAAATGGGCTACCTATTACCACTGACCAGTTCGGGCAATCTTTGAAGAGAAACTTCGTTTTTGGAAAAAAATTTACTCGCGCCAGCACTTAAACAGTCCTCGCAATCTGCGCGGGAAGGGTAGTTGGTGAAAATCACGATCTGGGTGTTGGCCAGGCGCGGAGCCGAGCGCAATAGACGTATTAACTCTACTCCGCTAACGTCCGGCAACCGCAACTCGCTCAAGACCACGTTCGGCACGAGCTCGTAAGACTTGCGCCAGGCGGCTAAACCCTCCTGGTAGCTTGCAACTGCAAAACCGTAATGCGAAAATCTACCTGTGATAATCTCCACAAGCACCGGGTCGGGTTCGATTAAAAACAATAATCGTTGAGAGGTCATTTTATTTTATCTAAGAACCTATTTTAAAAACAATTTTGGCGATCCGCCTGTG
>JACQJK010000002.1 GCA_016205055.1 Candidatus Doudnabacteria bacterium | reverse complement strand
GTATTACGGCGAATTCCGATGAAGCATTTGCAGCCGAAAAGCTGAAATTGCAGACAAAATGGGGTTTTTAGATGACCTCATACTGTCCGTAGGTCGGGGTTTGATACCCCGCGCGAGGACACATAAGGAAAGGGGAGGCAGTCCGCCGAAGGCGGAGAAGGGGAAAACCGCCCGCCAAAGGCGGGTCCGCCTCCGGCGGAGGTTTTCCCCTCCGAGTTCATTTTTCACCCCTCCTAACCCTCCCCATCAAGGGGAGGGAATTTAAAAGAAACATTCAACTTAACATGGAAACATCAATAGAACTTTACAGGTGCCGATCGAGTACTTTTTTTATTTGGGATTTGGGAGCTGCGCCGATAATCTCGTCGACTAAAGTCCCTTTTTTGAAAATTTTTAAACTGGGGATAGAAAAGATCTGATATTGCATGGCTTTTTGCGGATTATCATCAACGTTAACCTTGCCGAATTTAACCCTCCCCTCATACTCCAAAGCGAGCTCCTCCACCAGCGGGCTTACGATTTTGCACGGTCCGCACCACGGCGCCCAAAAATCAATCAACACCGGCACCGGCGAGTTCAGCACTTCTTCATCAAAAGTTTGGTCCGTTAAAATCTTGGTTTCCATGTTGTCTTTTTTTGTTCCCTAAAGTAAATTTTATTCGAGAAGCTACACACCTGTCAAGCACAACATGAGCGAGTTTAAATCAGTGAGATTTGGATTTTATCGCAGTGTGCTCGCACAAATAGCGGCTTTTGTAATGGCGCTATTTGTGATAATTTTTCCGACACAGCGGATTGCCCGAGAAACTCCGCCCCCAGAAGTTTTAGGCCAGGTTTTCTTGCAGCTGCCTTTGGCCGGTGACACGAGGCCGAGGTTAAAAAAGGCGGCGGTGCCGTTTGTTACCGATGTGGAGATTGCTTTGGCGGTTGATTTAAGGACCGGGTATGTGCTTTTTGAAAAAAATTCTCAGACGCGATGGCCGTTGGCCTCCCTGACTAAATTAATGACCGCGGTGGTTGTATGGAATTTGGTTGATCCTCAAGCCGTGATCACCATTCCTGCTTCGGGATACCAGGTTCATCCGCCAAACATGGGACTGCTTGCAGGAGAGCAGATTGGGGTTATGGGTTTGCTTTCTGGAATGCTGATCGCCTCCGCTAATGACGCCTCTTTGGCGCTTGCCGAAGGCACAGCGGGCTCAAGCCAGCGTTTTATTGCGCTGATGAATCTTATGAGCAAGCAACTGGGACTTAGCAATACTCATTTTGCAAACCCGACCGGGTTTGACGATTCCCTTCAATACAGTACCGCCGAAGATTTAAAATTATTGACCTTCGAGTTTTTGCGAAACGAGAAGTTTGCCGAGATGGCGCAGCGTAGAAGTTCCAAAGTGCAATCCGTTGACGAGAAAATCACTCACTGGTTAAAAAATTCCAACCTCTTGCTCCAGGAAAGCAACAATATTCTGGGAGTGAAGACCGGCTTTACGGAACAGGCGCGGGGTAATTTAATTATTCTCGCAAGCGATTCGGACAATAATCAGATCCTTACGATTGTGTTAGGCAGTGAAAAAAGAGAAGAGGATTCCAAGGCTTTGATCCGGTGGGTTTTTGAGTCATATGACTTTCCTTGATTCAAATACTCATACTGCCGAATCGTTGATTGTTGTGGCCACGGGCAACGGCTGGATAAAAACGAAAATTTTATTTAAAAAAATCGCCCCGTACGGGCGAAGTTAGAATCGCATGTTTTTTCGCTTGCACGCTGGCTTGTGGTTCGCTTCAGCCGGTTTGGAGTTGAAAGGCCTTTGAAAGAACCAGCTTGGCGACTCCCAAAAGGATCTGGCACCCCACGAACCGCTTCGGAGTTGGTGTTGGCGGGGCGGTGCGGAACGAAAATGCTGACTGGTGTCCAGGACTTTTCGTCGAGACCGAGCAGTTCCATCTAAAAAACAAGTCCGCACTCGCACCGATGCGGCTTCCGTTGTATAATAAAAACATGATTTCCGGTGCGGAGTTAATAAAAATCTTTTTACTCACGGCATTTTCTTTTGTGCTGGCCATGGCGCTCACCCCGCTTTTGACTTATTATCTTTACCGCTACAAGCTGGCCCAGAAAATGCGAACTCAAGCATGGGACGGCACGAGCGCGCAGGTCTATTTGTCTTTGCACAAGCGTAAAGAAGGGACCCCAATTATGGGGGGGCTGCTGGTTTGGGTGACGGCCGGTGCGCTTACTTTGATTTTTAATTTGTCGAGAGCCCAAACTTGGCTTCCGCTTTTTGTCCTGATCACTACCGGGGTGCTCGGGCTGCTCGATGACTTTCTGAAAGTCCGGGGGAAGAACGCGATTCAGGGTTTATCAGTCAAGCTAAAATTCTTTTTTCAGTTCTTGATCGCTTCTCTGGGCGCCTGGTGGTTTTTTTATAAATTAGAATTTTCCGAGATCAGAGTCCCCGGCGCGTCATTTTTGGGCTGGCCGGAAGTTTTGGACATCGGCTGGCTTTATGTTCCGCTGTTCGTGTTGGTGGTGGTGTTTATCACCAACGCGGTCAACATCACGGACGGTCTGGACGGCCTTGCCGGGGGAGTGGCTGCGGTAAGCTTTGGCGCATACATGGTCATTGCTTGGGCACAGCAGCAGTACGGCATCGCGGCTTTTTGCGGCACGGTGGTGGGCGCTCTCCTGGCGTTTTTGTGGTTTAATATTTACCCGGCGCGTTTTTTTATGGGTGATACCGGGTCGTTCGCACTCGGCGCCACACTTGCGGTTATCGCCTTTTTAACTCAAAGCGTGCTGGTTTTACCCATTATCGGTTTTGTGTTCGTGGTTGAGGCGCTGTCTTCCTTACTGCAGCGTTTTTCAAAAAAATTCTTCAAAAAGAAAATTTTTATTTCCGCGCCCCTCCATCACCATCTGGAGGCCGTTGGCTGGCCCGAAACAAAAGTGACAATGCGTTTTTGGGTGGTTTCCGTGGTCTTCGCGGTGATCGGGGTGGTATTGTCCTTCGCCCGTTAATTTTTTTGGCCTATGTTCGATTTGATCATCAAAAACGGATTGCTCGTTGACGGCACAGGCGCGAAGCCCAAAAAAGCAGATCTCGCCGTAAAAAACAGCGGGATCGCTGAAATTGGTCATTTAAAAACCGTGATGGGGAAACGCGTTATTGACGCATCTGGTCTCATTGTCTGCCCGGGGTTTGTCGACGTTCAAAACCATTCCGATTCCTTTTGGACCTTATTCGACTACCCTCACCAAGAAAGCATGTTGCTACAAGGAATAACCACAATCGTGGTTGGGCAGTGCGGAGCGTCACTGGCGCCTTTGCCCTCGCTTGATGCCTTAAAGGCCGTGCAGAAGTGGCATTCTTTGGACGGTACGAACGTAAATTGGCATTATTTTGAAGAGTTTTTATCCGAGTTAGGAAAACAACCCTTAGGCGTTAACGTAGCCAGTCTGGTTGGTCA
Source organism: Candidatus Doudnabacteria bacterium (assembly GCA_016205055.1). Taxonomy (GTDB): domain Bacteria; phylum Patescibacteriota; class Doudnabacteria; order UBA920; family 2-01-FULL-50-11; genus JACQJK01. The sequence goes on along the minus strand of JACQJK010000002.1, from coordinate 4,506 downwards.
TTCTACCATCCGCAGAGGATTGCTGAAAGATGCGGTCCGTAAAGTTACCGCGCAGGAATTTAAGGTTTTTAACCGATTGTTCATTTCCTCTCTAAAATCCGGAGCATTTGGCATGTCCCTGGGACTGGTTTATGCACACGAAATGGACGCGGCTTATGAAGAACTAATGCTTTTGGCAAAAACCGCCGTCCACTTTAACCGTTTCTTAGCCGTTCACTTACGCAACGAGGAAAATCAGATTTTGGAGGCCCTGGACGAAGTGATAAAACTTGCTTTGGACACCGGCGTGCGAATTAAAATTTCACATTTGAAACTGCGGGGGAGCGGCAACTGGCCCCTTTTTGAGCAAGCGCTGAATCGGTTAGAAAACGCTGTTAGCGCTGGGGCGAAGATCGCATTCGATGTTTATCCGTACGACACTTCTTGGTCCGTTTTGTACACCTATTTACCGAAGTGGAGTTACGAGGGGGGAAGGACGGCTTTGAGCCGCCGGCTGAACCAACCGTACATAAGGAAGAAGATAGAAAACAGTCTGCTGGAAAAAAATCAGAATCTTCCATCGGTCGTGGTGGCGACCGCCAGCGCGTTACCGCATTTAGTCGGCCGTTCCTTGGGCGACATTGCGGCAAGCCAGAACAGTACGGTCGAGAAAACACTGCTTGATATTTTAATAAGTTGCGATTCCGAAGTAGTGGTTTTTGAGGAAAATATTAACCGCGAACAACTGGGCAAGCTCATGGTTCACCCTTTAGCGGTTATCGCAAGCGACGGGGCCGGTTTTGACCTTGCGGCCAGAGGGAATTTTAGAAACCTGGTCCATCCGCGCTGTTTCGGCACCATGCCTCGCTTTCTTTCTTTGGTTCTTCGTTCGGGAGTGATATCTCTCGAGGAAGCGATTTTTCGTATTTCCGGCAAGCCGGCGCAATTTTTGCGCCTGGTTGATCGCGGCGTTATCAAGCGCGGAGCCAAAGCGGACCTCGTGGTTTTTGACCCGGAAAAAATTATTGATCTTGCAACCCTGGAAAATCCCTTTCAAACCTCCCGCGGTATCAAGTTAGTCACTGTCGGTGGGACGATTTCGGTGCTGGATGAGAAACTCACCGGCAGTTACAGCGGATCACCGCTTAAAGCCAATAATTGAAATGTTAGATTTCCTGCGCGCGTTTCAAAAAAAAAAGCTGGCAGTTTTGGGTTATGGGGAGGAAGGCCGCTCCACGGCAAGTTTTTTTTTCGAAAATGGACTCTCGGTCACAATTTTAGATGCTGACGAGTCGCTCAAGGACAAGCTAGGCGTCCGTGATAACGCCACCTTCAAAGGGGGGACAGGTTACCTTTCTGATTTGGAAAAATTCGATCTGGTGTTTCGCAGTCCGGGTTTTCCACGGCGCCACCCTAGGATCTTGGCCGCCGAAAAAAAGGGAGTAAAAATTACTTCTCAAACAAAGTTTTTTTTTGAGCACTGTCCGAGCCCCATCATCGGCGTAACGGGGACTAAGGGAAAGGGGACTTGTGCGGAGTTGATTTTTAAAATCTTGTCAGACACAGGCCAGGAAACATACTTGGGCGGAAACATCGGTCGGCCCTCCTTGGATTTTCTCTCTCGTCTAAGTGAAGATTCAAAAGTGGTTTTGGAACTTTCCAGCTTTCAGCTTGAGGATTTGGAGCAAAGCCCTTGCGTGGCCGTGGTGCTGAACATTTTTCCTGACCACCTTAACTATCATGAGAACTTCGAGGAGTACGTCAAGGCAAAGGCGAATATTCTAAAACACCAAAGCGCTGTTGATATTGCGGTGTTAGACGCGGATAATTCTGCCAGCAAGCGGCTCTTTTTTTCTACTCCCGCCAAGAAATTTTGGGTATCCGACAAATTCAAAGCAGAACCCGGGGGCTATTACGCCGTTGGACGGCTCTTTGTGGATGTGGGGGGAGAGGAAAACGAGATCGCATCGGTTGCGGAATTATCTTTACTCGGGCGCCACAACTGGAAAAATATTCTTGCCGCCTCCGTTGCCTGCCGCTCTTTGAACGTACCACTGGGCTTGATTCGACAAAACGTTAAATCTTACGCAGGGCCTGCCCACCATCACTTGGAACTAGTCGGGGCAATCGACGGGGTTAGGTTTTATGACGATTCCGCGGCGACGGTTCCCCAAGCTGCAATTGCCGCCATCAAAACTTTTTCGGAGCCGAAAATTCTTATTTTGGGCGGCTCGGATAAAGGTCAGGAATATCGGGAGCTAGCTTCCGCCGTCGCAGCAAACCGCGTGAAATGCGTTATTCTGATCGGCGAGGTCGCTTCGAAAATATCGCTGGAGCTTTCCGCGCTTGGGTTTTCCGGAAAAAAGATCACCGGCCTAAAGGATATTTCCAAGGTCGTCTTGGCCGCGCGCGCATGCGCGGAAAGGGGAGATGTGGTTCTGCTCTCTCCCGGGGCTGCCAGTTTTGGTATGTTTGCAAACGCGAAAGACCGGGGCGAGCAATTTAGCCGCGAGGTTGGAAAGTTAAAAAATATTGATCATGTTCCGGACGAGAGAAAAGATAAAACCGTTTGAAAAAAAGCTGCTCGTCGTTACCTTACTGTTAGTCCTCACCGGCTTGGTGGTGGTGGCATCGGCTTCCGTGGTTTTATCTTTTCAACGCTTTGAAAGAACGGGCTATTATATCGAACGGCAGGCGATTTTTGCGGGAATCGGAATTTTACTGATGTTTATTTTCAGCCGGCTTGACTATCACCGCTATCGACGAGGCGCGGTACTGATTTTTGCTTTGAGCGCGCTATTGCTGGTCGCGGTTTTACTGCCTCAAATTGGGTTTCAAGTCGGCAACTCGCGACGCTGGATCAACTTGGGCTCCTTTTTTCTTCAGCCGTCGGAATTCGCCAAGCTTGGTTTAATTATTCTTCTTGCGGCATGGTTTGACACAAAAAAAGAGCAGCTGGGGACGATGTTTACCACTCTTCTTCCTCCATTATTTTTCACTGGTCTGATTGCCGGCTTGGTGATTTTAGAGCCGGATTTCGGGAGTATGGCGGCAATTTTACTGATTGCGCTGGCCATGTTTTACGCAGGCGGGGTAAGTTTTTCACATCTGCTATATCTGGCGATCGCGGGCGTTGGCTTTGGGTGGCTGGCTATTCAGATGGCGCCTTATCGCCTGGCTAGAATTTCATCTTTTTTAGAACCAGCCGCAGACCCTCTTGGAGCCGGATACCAAGTGCAGCAGGCCTTATTGGCGATCGGGTCAGGGGGAGTTTGGGGACAGGGTTTGGGAGAGTCGCGTCAGAAGTTTAATTTTCTGCCCGAGCCGATTGGGGATTCGATTTTTGCGGTAATGTCGGAAGAATTCGGCTTCGTTCGAGTGGTGATTGTGCTGTGCATGTTTTTGGTGTTCGCTCTGCTGGGTTTGGCTTTGGCGCGCCGCGCGCCCGATAATTTTGCTCGCTTGCTGGCCGTGGGAATTACCATGTGGGTCGCAGCGCAGGTCATTGTCAACATTGGCGCGATGCTCGGAATTTTGCCGTTAACCGGGATTACCTTGCCGTTTATCAGCTATGGCGGGTCTTCTTTGATTGCTTTGCTAATCGGGGTAGGGATCATGTTGAATATTTCCAGGCATAGAGTATAATTCTAGCATGATTTTTAAGACCTTAACTCCTCAACAAAAAAAGAAGTCCCACAAAATCACTTTTGGAGTGGGGGTCTTGTTTTTGATTTTAGGGTTTGTGCCGGGTATAATTTCTTACCAGGCGGGGATTATAATTTTTATTTTTTCTTTAGTAATCATCGGGGTGGTTGAAACGATCGTGCCCGAACCGGACCCGGCCGACTCGGCAAAAGAAAAAGACGATGATAACGAAGAAGGCCCGGTAGAAAAGATTTTAAAAGGCTAACGTTTAACCCAGCATTATTCTGCCAAATGGGGAATGTCAAAAGTTATTCGTTGGTTGACCGGTAATTTTTAAGCTGATAGAGTACAAGCGGGCACCAAGGATCAAGGATATGGAAGAATCTCAACTGCGGACAATTTTATTTGAGCAAAGACAAGAATATCAGCGCTATCTTGGCGTGGTTGCCGAGGATTTTAAAGCGGGTATGAAACTTATTGCGGAGAGTGTTTCTGACCTGCAACAACAACTGATTGCTTTGCGGGACATGGTGGCGAAGAATACGGAGGATATTGAGGTTATCAAACTTGAGATAACGGCTATCAAGAACATGCTCAAAAGGAAAGTTGATTTGGAAGAATTTGAGTCTCTTGAAAAAAGGGTAGCGATGTTGGAAAAGCGCAGATAAAAATTTATCATGAGTAAAGTCGAAGGACTGCTGAGGAACCCGTTTAAAAATACCGGCCCGAACTACATTTATTTAGGAAAATTTTTTAAAAAATTCTTACTCAAAGGTCGTAGATTTAATTTTTTGGTAGATCATTAATTTCCGGGCAGAGAATTAGTTAATTACAGTAGGGGACAATGAGGTCATCTAAAAACCCCATTTTGTCTGCAATTTC